>NZ_CDWTMG010000027.1:0-16258 GCF_977945845.1 Frankia sp. CcMO1 | reverse complement strand
TATAGCCATATAGTCCCGGCCGAGTCCTATAGCCCTGACCGGCCCGTGCCACCGTCGCGGGCCATCTCGGGCAGCCGCCATAGCGTCGGCGGGATGCACGCGGGGAACCGTCGGGCCGTGCGTGGGGGCCACGCGCGCGAGGCCGGGGGCGGATCCCCCGGGTGCCCTCACGTGCGGCTGGAATCTCCGGTGACCAGGTAGAGCACCCGGCGGGCGACCGAGACCGCATGGTCGGCGTACCGCTCGTAGTAGCGGCCGCAGAGAGTGATGTCGATCGCCGCCTCCATCCCGTGCGGCCAGGGCTTCTCGATCAGTATGTGGAACAGGGCGCGGTGCAGCCCGTCCATCGCATCGTCGTCGGCCTCCAACTGCTTGGCGAGGTCGGTGTCCCGGCTGGCGATCACCGATCCGGCCTTCGCGACGATGCGCTGCGCGACCTGCCCCATCTCCAGAATGGTCGCACGAAGCTCCGGCGGGATCGCCCGGCCCGGATAGCGCCGACGGGCGACCTTCGCCACGTGCAGGGCGAGGTCGCCCATCCGCTCCAGGTCGGCGACGATCCGCAGCGTGGCCACCATCATCCTCAGATCGGTGGCGACCGGGGCCTGGCGGGCCATCACGTCGAAGGCCCGCTCCTCGATCTCGTTGCGCAGCAGGTCGACCGTCTCGTCTCCGCTGATGACGTTTTCGGCGAGTTGGAGATCGGCGTCGAGGAGAGCGGTAGTGGCCCGGGCCATGGCCGAGGCGACCAGGTTGGTCATCTCGATCAGGGACTGGTTGATGCTATCGAGCTCGTCGGTGAAGGCGTCCCGCACGGACGGCTCCTTCTCATTCGGTGGCGGATCGAGGGGTCAGAGATCCTGAGGGATTGACTTGATCATGATGGTCCTGGGTACTTGCGTCGCTCCGGCTCTGACGATGATGCGGACCTCTCGCTCTCTGGTGAACTTTGGCGATGGGTCTGATGAACAGCTAGCGACGATCGGCGGTGGAGGCTTGCAGAGCAATACCTAGGTGGCATGCGGACACCTAGCATGCGGCGAGTGGGTGACAGGTCGGCGGATGCCATGACAACCGGTACACACCGCATCCGCAGCTCGTGCAGCTCGTGCAGGTCGGCAGGCCGTGCAGGGTGAGTGGACGATGGTGGACGATGACAGCAGTGCCTGGAACAGCCGGTTCGACGACTGACTCGACGACTGACCTGACGACTGGTTCGGCGTCCGGCGGGGACACCGGCGGCATGACGTTGCCGGCGAAGCTCGTGCGTCGGGTGATCGCCGGCCTGCCGACCGGTCTGCTCGTCCTCGACACCGCGGACCGGGTGGTCCTGGTGAACACGGTCGCGCGACGCATGGGTGTGGTCGCCGCCGACGAGATCGCGGTGGCGGAGCTGGCCGATCTCGTCCGGGCCACCCGGCTCGCGGGCAGTGACCAGGAGCGGCAGCTCGAGCTGCCGCCCGTCCCCGAGCCCCCCCTCACCCGTCCCCGACCGGACCAGGAGGGGCTGGCGGTGCGTGCCCGGGCCCGGCTGCTGGACTCGTCCGGTCATGTCGCCGTCATCGTGGATGACATCACCGAGTCGCGTCGGGTCGAGGCCGTCCGTCGGGACTTCGTGGCGAACATCAGCCACGAGCTCAAGACACCGGTCGGTGCGTTGCACGTCCTTGCCGAAGCGGTCGCCGCGGCCTGCGAGGACCCGGTGGCAGTCCGCCGGTTCGCCTCCCGGATGACTCACGAATCGGCCCGGCTCGCCCGTCTGGTTCAGGAGATCATCGATCTCTCCCGGCTGCAGGGCGCCGATCCGCTGCCCAACCTGCGGCCGATGCGGGCGTCCGCGGTGCTCACCGAGGCGGTCGACCGCACCCGGCTGGCAGCGCAGGCCCAGGCGATCTCGGTTGTGGTGATCGGCGACGATGACCTGCCGGTGTGCGGGGACGAGGGCCAGCTCGTGACCGCCGTCGCGAACCTGCTCGACAATGCGATCAGCTACTCGCCGCGTGGCACCCGGGTCGTGCTCGGGGTCCGGCGCAGCGGTGGGACCGTGGAGATCTCCGTCGCCGACGAGGGCATCGGGATCGCGGAGAAGGACCTGGAACGGGTCTTCGAACGTTTCTATCGGGCGGATCCGGCGCGATCCCGCGCGACCGGTGGGACCGGCCTGGGGCTCGCCATCGTCAAGCACATCGCGACCAATCACGGCGGCGTGGTCTCCGTGTGGAGCGCCGAGGGCGCGGGTTCCACCTTCACGCTCCGGCTGCCGCTGTTCACCGGCGACGATGACGATGCGATGACGGACGGCCCGGACGAAACCCGCGAGGATGACGGGGTGGATGGCTTCGACGTCGTCGGGGTCGGTGCCGACGCCCGCGGTCGGGGCGATGGTGAACATCATGGCGATGATGAACTCGGTGGCGGTTCGTGAACGGTGAACGGTACTGGTCATGACCAGTGAACGCGGCGGGTCCACCCGTCCCATCGACAGTAACAGGAAGCGGTCCGGGTCGGCCGGTCCGTCCAACGTAACAAGGGGAGCGAACAGGTGACCCGGCTGCTCGTGGTCGAGGACGAGGAGTCCTTCTCCGACGCGTTGTCGTTCATGTTGGAACGGGAGGGCTTCGAGGTGGGAGTCGTCGCCGACGGCCCCAGCGCGCTGGCCGAGTTCGATCGGCGGGGGGCTGATCTTGTGCTGCTGGACCTCATGCTGCCGGGCCTGTCGGGCACGGAAGTGTGCCGGACCTTGCGAACCCGTTCCACTGTGCCGATCATCATGCTGACCGCTCGGGATAGCGAGATCGACAAGGTGCTCGGGCTGGAACTCGGAGCGGACGACTACGTCACGAAGCCGTTCTCCGCCCGGGAACTGGTGGCGCGGATCCGCGCGGTGCTGCGGCGGCGGTCGGAGAACGAGGAGGTGGGGGACGCGACGTTGGAGGCAGGCCCGGTCCGGATGGACGTTGAGCGCCATGTCGTCACCGTCGACGGGACCACGGTCACCCTGCCGCTCAAGGAGTTCGAGCTGTTGGAGATGTTCCTGCGCAACGCGGGCCGGGTGCTGACCCGGGGCCAACTGATCGACCGGGTCTGGGGGTCGGACTACGTCGGCGACACCAAGACCCTGGATGTCCACGTCAAACGACTGCGGACAAAGATCGAGCACGAACCCGGCAACCCGCGGCACCTGGTGACCGTTCGGGGACTGGGATACAAGTTCGAGCCGTGACCCCGGCGGTCGCGGCCGGAGGGAACGGTGAAGAGGTGCTCGGTGGCGTGTGTCCGGGTGCGTGGTTTCCGAAGATCGTGGCGCAGCCCGACGCCGCTGTCGCTCCGGGACGGCAGGCGGCCGCGGTGAGTCCGCTCCCGGCGGGTCCACATCCCGGTCCGATGCGTCTTGGTGTGATCGACATCGGCTCGAACACCGTCCACCTGCTTGTCGTGGACGCGCACCGGGGCGGCCAGCCACAGCCGGCCGCCAGTGTGCGCGTGCCGCTGCGGCTGGTGGAACTGCTCGACGCGGACGGGGCGCTGGACGCCGCCGGAGAGCGCGCTCTGACCTCCTGCATTCTGGACATGCGCCAGCAGGCCGACGCGCTCGGGGTCTACGATCTGGCGGCCTTCGCCACGTCGGCGTTGCGGGACGCCACCAACGGAGAGGCGGTCCTGCGCCGGGTGGGCGAGGCCACCGGGGTCGCCATCGGCGTCCTGCCCGGGGAGGAGGAGGCCAGGTTGACCTTCCTCGCCGTCCGCCGGTGGTTCGGCTGGAGCGCCGGCCGGTTGCTGGCGTTGGACATCGGCGGTGGTTCCCTGGAGATCGGCGCCGGCATGCACGAGGATCCCGAGGTGGTCGCATCCCTGCCGCTCGGCGCGAGCCGGCTGACCCGGGACTGGCTGGTCCCGAGCGACCCGCCCAAGCGGTCCGAGCTCAGCGAGCTGCGCCGTTATGTCCGGTCCCAGATCGCGCCGATCGTGGGCACGATCTACCCCCTGGGGGAGCACACGAGGGCGGTGGCGACGTCGAAGACCTTCCGGTCGCTGGCCCGGATCGCCGGTGCGGAGCCCTACAGCCGCGGTCCCTATACCCGCCGGGTGCTGCGCCGGGACGACCTCGCGGAGGTGACGGCCAAGGTGTGCCGGATGTCGGTCGAGGAACGCGCGGCGCTGCCGGGCGTCTCCGCCTCCCGGGCGGCCCAGCTGGTCGCGGGGGCGGTCGTCGCGGACGAGGCTCTCGGTCTGTTTGCCATCCACGAGGTGGAGATCTGCCCCTGGGCCCTGCGTGAAGGGGTGATCCTGCGCCGGCTGGACTGGCTCACCTCATCCTGACGCCGGAGCGATGAATTCCCTTTACCCAGCAGAGGGTGACATGGGCGTTGCAGAAAGTGCTTTCGAGGTGCGTAATTGCCTGATGTGGCCGTTCTCACGGGCGATAGGGGGGTTCCAACCGTCATCCCGCGGATGTCTGTGCGGGCGGGCCCGCGGAGATGGCCTAGCCTGGGAGAGAGGTCGGTCATGACGGCCAACCCCCGGCTCGCGCGGCAGGGAGACGGATTGCAGGCATGGCGTGACGACGCGCGGTCGGTGGCGCCGACCGCGATGGCTCCCACCCCGATCTCGTCCGGCAGGGCCGCGGGCGGTCCGGGGCCCGGCGGTGGCGGCGGCTGCGGTGGTGGCGGTGGCTCCTCGCCCGTTGTCCCGCGCGGAGCGCCCGAGCTGGTCACGACCGCTCCGGGTGCCCGCGTGGCGCTCTCCACGGCTTCGACCTATCCCGAGTCCACCGCCTCGGCCTTCGAGATGGCGGCGCGGCTGGGGTATGACGGGGTCGAGATTATGGTCTGGACCGATCCGGTCAGCCAGGATCCGCAGGCGCTGAAGCGGCTGATGGACTATCACGGCATCCCGATTCTGGCCATTCACGCGCCGTGCCTGCTGCTCACCCAGCGGGTCTGGGGTACGGATCCATGGGCGAAGCTGGTGCGGGCCCGTACCGCGGCTGAGACGCTCGGCGCGTCGACGGTCGTCGTCCACCCGCCGTTTCGCTGGCAGCGGGACTATGCCCGCGAGTTCGTGACGGGCATCGAGCGGATGGCCGGCGAGACCGACATCCGCTTCGCGGTGGAGAACATGTTCCCGCTGCGGGCGCGGGGGCGGGAGGTCTCCGCCTATGCCCCGGACTGGTCCCCGGTCGAGGATGACTACGCGCATGTCACCCTCGACCTGTCGCACACGAGTGTGTCCCGCTCGGACCCGCTCGAGATGGCCGAGCTTCTCGGCGAGCGGCTGGTCCACGTGCATATGGCCGATGGTCTGGGCTCGGCCAAAGACGAACATCTCGTCCCCGGTCGTGGCACGCAGCCCTGTGCCGAGCTGCTCGAACTGCTGGCCGCCGGCGGTTTCGCCGGCACCGTGGTGGTCGAGATCAACACCAGGCGGGCCGAGTCGCGCGCCCAGCGCGAGGCCGAACTCGCCGAGGCGCTGGCGTTCACCCGTCTGCACTTCGCCGCACCGTCTGCCGCAGGACTCCGTTCCACCTACGGCTGATCCACCGATAGCTGACCCACCGACAGCTGACCCGCGTCCGGGGCTGACACCGTTCCCGTGGATCGCCGCTATGGTCGAGTGCCACCATGGCGGAGTGTCCGTCCCTTCTGGTCGTACCCCCACCGGCTCGCTGTTCGACCCGTTGGCGGATGCCTACGCCGCGGCCAGGCCGAGTTATCCCGACCACATCTTCCGTGACGTCGAGCGGTTCCTCGGGCGGCCGCTGCGCGGCGCGGACGTGCTTGACGTCGGCGCCGGGACCGGCATCGCCACGCGCCTGCTGATCGGCCGGGGCGCGCGGGTGGTACCGGTGGAACCCGGGCCGAACATGCTGGCGCGGTTGCGCGAGCGGAGCCCCGGACTGCCCACGGTGCGCGGGGACGGGGAGGCGTTGCCCTTCCGGAACCAGGTTGCCGACCTGGTCTGCTATGCCCAGGCATGGCACTGGGTACATGTGCCGACCGCCGCGGCCGAGGCCGCCCGCGTGCTGCGGCCCGGCGGAGCCCTCGCCGTGTGGTGGAACGACGTCGACGCCGAGGAGTACCGGTGGTGGCAGCGCCAGCAGGAACGGCTCGAGCGGATGAACTCCGGATATCACCGCGGGTACCGTGCGCGACCGTTCGCCGACGAGCTGCGGTGGACCGGCCACTTCAGTGAGGTCGTCACCCTGACCGGCCGGTGGCGGCGCCGGATTAACATCGATGACTACCTCACGTGGCAGCGGTCGAAGTCCTACGTCGCGGCCATCGGCGATCGCCTCGGCGATTTCCTTGACGCGGAGCGTCGCACGATGCTGCGCGCCTTTCCTGACGGTGTCGTCGTCGAGCCGTTTCGTACGCTCCTGGTGATTGCCCAGGTTCCCGAGTAGCGCGCGGGAGAGACGGCGTGGGCGCCCCTGCCGCGGCTCTCCCAGCCGGCGATCCCCCCCCTTTTCTCTGACGCACCGTGACGCCATGGTTCGGCCGATGTGTCTTCGTAATGAACCGTGCGCACAGCGTCGCTTTTTTGGTGTGACGTTGTTTTGTGGCCACTGGTACCCGTCTCGCCCTGAATTTTCCGATCCGTTAGTCTTGCGTCATTCGCACAGTGGTGTCTGACTTCGCTGGCGTAGCGGAGTGATACGGGTACCCGCGTCCGGGCCATTGGTCCGACCGGAGGCGTGGTTCGGGAGCGACTCACGCTCGGGTCACCGCGGCACCGTGCGGTCACCCTGAGTGTCGGGCGTCGGTGCCGGGACTGCCGGCGCCCGCTGGAGGAGGCGACGGTCATCATGCGGCTTGCTCCGCAGCAGACTGAGGCGACAAGGATAAAGCGCGACGGCACCCCGGCCGGCTGGGAGCCGCCGGCCGGACCCTCCATGCCGGCCGGGCCGGCCGAGCCCTCGGCGGCTGCCGCCGCGGCGAAGTTCGCGTACAACCCGGCGCTGGATGGGTTGCGGATCGTCTGTATCTACACCATCCTCGCCGGCCACATGGGCGCGATCCATGCCAGCAACGTCGCCGTCGACGTCTTCTTCGTGCTGAGTGGATTTCTTATCACCGCGCTCCTGCTGACCGAACACAGCCGGACCGGGACGATCTCGGTGAGTCGATTCTTGGTGCGCCGGGCCTACCGGCTGATGCCCGCGATGTGGGTGTACCTGCTCGTCGGGCTCGTGGTGACGGTGGCATTCAAATGGAACGACATCCCCTTCCGGGACGACTACATCGGGAGTGCGCTCTCCGCCTTCTTCAATGTCAACAACTGGTACAAGGTCCTACATCCTGCCGCCGGTGGGCGATGGTTGGCCCACGTGTGGTCCTTGTCCCTGGAGGAGCAGTTCTATCTCCTGTGGCCGGGGCTGTTCCTGATTGTCAGCCGCTCGGACCGGTTCCGGGCGCACCTGCTGAAGATACTTCTCGCCATGATCGCCTTCGCGGCGGTCTGGACCTGGACCGTGGCCGTCGGCGGCGCCCCGCACTCGCGGGTGTACCTCGCGCTGGACACGCACGTCACCCCGCTGCTGATCGGCTGTCTGCTGGCGGTCTGGCGTGACACCCGCCTGCGCGCCCTCGTCGCAGAGGAGCCGGGCCTGACCGCGCCGCGCCGCCGCCGGCACGCCCAGCAGATCGGCACGATGACCCCTGCCACGGCGGCGACGGTCGAGCGTTGGCGGGCGGGCCGTCGGATCGCCGATTTCGGCCTCGTCGCGGGGATCGGATTGATCTTCTTCGCCTTCCTTGGGCCGGACAAGGACGGTTATGACGCCAACTGGCTCGACCATGCCGCCTACCTGCCCAGCGCCCTGCTCGGTGCCGTGGTCATTCTGGGCGCCGACCTGCGTCGCGACGCCTGCTGGGTTCGCCTGCTGGGTGGTCCGCGGATGGCTTTCCTCGGAAAGATCACTTTCAGTATCTACCTCTGGCACTATCCGGTGATCTCGGCTGCGAACGGGCAGCTGGTGCCCCGGATCGGGCTGTGGCCGTCGGTCGTCGTGGCGGCGGCGGTCAGCACGTTCATCGCGTACTTCTCGAACCGGTTCGTGGAGAAGCCCGCGCAGCGTGCCCGACCCCCGTGGGCCGACACCCCCCGTGGGCCCGCGCCAGCCGCGATCGGTCAGTCTGATCGGCTGGATCGCGACCGGCCCAGCGATCCGCCCGGGACCCGGTCGCAGGGCGGCTGGTCGGACGGTAACCGGTCGGACGACGGTGGCTGGTCGTCGTACGAGGTCGGGTCCGATCAACCGGCGGCTGGCCCGGCCGATGCCGATGAATGGATCGATGAGGGCTACGCCCGTCCTTGGCCGGGGTATGGGTACGGACTCACCGAGACCGCCGACCTGTCGTGGGCGGTGCGAGGCCGGCAGAACGGCGGCGAGGAGGCGCAGCGGCCGGCGGCCACGGACCGCCCATACACCGCCGAAAATGATCTACGATCCTCGATCCGTCGCCGGCCGGCAAGGTGAACGTCACGAGCCCTGGACGCGACACGAGCTCTGGACGGGTCACGAACCCGGCCACTGGGGTGGCCACGAACGCCGGCTCGAGTACGACGGGCGACGCGGAGCCGATCGCCAGTCGGGCTACGGCTGATCGCCCGCGCACGACGGTGGGCCGGGATCCGCGTTCCGCTGGCCGCCCGAGGGCGCCGTAACCTCCAGGCCGGGGTAGAAGCGGGTGGAAGGGAAGGATGGTCATGATCGTTACGGTCATGGGGGTGGGACGGCTCGGCGGGGCGATGCTGTCGGGGCTGCTGCGGTCCGGACATGCCGCTCAGGACATCGTCGTGGCCGAACGTGATGCCGACCGAGCTGGTGAGATCGTGGCGAGTCACGGCGTCGAGGTGCAGGCGCCGGCGGTGGCAGCCGCCAAGGCGGATGTTCTGATCATCGCGGTGAAGCCCCAGGACGTCGGGACCCTGCTGGCCGAGATCGGGTCGGTTGTGGCGAACGGGACGCTCGTGGTGTCGTTGGCGGCGGGCATCACCACTGATCTTCTCGAGGAGCGGCTACCTTCGCTTCCCCCAGTAGTCCGGGTGATGACGAACACCCCGCTGCTCGTCGGGGAGGCGATGTCGGCGATCTGCGGGGGCCGCTACGCCGAGGAGGAGCACCTTGCCACGGCAGAGGCCCTGCTGACGCCGGTCGGCAGGGTGACGCGGGTGGCGGAGTCCCAGCTCGACGCGGTGACGGCCCTGTCCGGTAGCGGACCGGCGTACTTCTTCTACCTTGTCGATGCGATGATCGAGGCGGGTGTGCTCCTCGGGCTGCCCCGGACCCTGGCCGCGGAACTCATGACCCAAACCGCTCTGGGCTCGGCGCGGATGCTGCGCGAGAGCGGCGAGCATCCGGCGCTGTTGCGGGAGGCCGTCACCTCTCCGGCCGGGACCACGATCGCGGCGCTGCGGGAGCTGGACCGTCGCGGTGTGCGCGCGGCGCTCATGGACGCCCTGGAGGCGGCGAGCAGTCGGTCGCGGGAACTCGGCCGTGGTTGAGAGCACCCGGGTACCGGAGCACCTGGGTACCGGAGTGCCCGGGCTCCGATGGCTGCCCGCCGTGGCGGGTAGGCTCGCCCGGTAACTTCCTCAACATAGATCGGTCGGGTACGTGGGTTCTGTCATCAAGAAGCGTCGTAAGCGGATGGCCAAGAAGAAGCACCGCAAGTTGCTGAAGCGGACGCGCGTTCAGCGCCGCAACAAGAAGTAGGCCGCTGACAGGAAGTAGGTAGCGCACCAGTACGCGGGTCGCCCACCGGGGGGTGGGGCGTACCCGGGAGTCCGGTCACACCTGGAGGTAGTCGGCTGATCCGCGGTCCCCAGCGTCCGGCGTCCACCTCGCACGCCACGAGTTCGTACCGCCATGTCGTCTCGTATCATGTGGCTTTGCGTGCTGTAACTGTTACCGTGTGGCAGGCTGTTTCCCTCGGTGGCAGCGTGGCCGGCCCGCAGCCAGGGAGACGGCATGACGGGATCGTGGATCAATTTCCTGTCCGACTACGGCGTCGACGATGCCTCTGTAGGGGTGTGTCACGGGGTTATCGCGCGGCACGCCCCGTCGGCGCGCGTCCTCGACGTCTGCCACGCCATCGCGCCGCAGGACGTCGGGCATGCGGCCGTCACCCTGGTCGGCGCGATCGGTTATCTTCCGATAGGGGTTCATCTCGTCGTCGTGGAGCGGCTCGATGCCGACGGTTACACCCGTGGCGTGGCGATCCGGAGCACGGACGGCTCGACTTTCGTCTGCCCGGACAACGGCGTGGCGTCGCTGGCCTGGGAGGCGCTCGGTGGCGTCGCCGCGGTGCACGAGATCTCCAACCGGGAGCTGTGGCTGCCGCTGCCCACCGCGGTGTTCCGGGGACGGGACGTCTATGCGCCGGTCGCGGCCCGGCTCGCTGCCGGACTCGCCCTCACCGACGTCGGCCCCCGGCTCGACCCCGGCACGCTCACGCGTTTCCAGCCGCGGGCGTGCAGCGTCGACGACGACCATGTGCACGGCGAGGTCGTGTCCGTCGACCACTTCGGCAACCTCTCGCTCAACATGACCCGGGCCGAGTTGGAGGCCGCTGGCATTCTGTTGGGAGATCTGGTCGAGGTCCGCGCCGGCAACCGCGTCATGCGGCTCACGTTCACGTATACCTACGGCGATGTGCCTCGTGGTGGAGTCACCCTGTGCGAGGATGCGTTGCGTCGGGTGATGATCGCGGTAAACTGTGGGCGAGCGGCCGACCTGCTGCGGCTGCGGCGCCAGGACGCGGTCGTCGTGGCACAACTGCCGAGGAGCCCGTCACCGGGACGCTCCATCCGGGATCTTCCGCTGCCGGCCCAGCGGTGATGCCGGCATCACCGCTGGGCCGGCAGCAGCGGCACCGGGCCTGGCCGGCGTCGATCCTCCTCCGGCTTGGACGGGTTATTTTTTCCCCGTTTCTTCGTATTCGATGTGCGCGGCTGGCCTTACGCTGCGCAGTGAGCGGTCGAGGGATGGGCGTACGATGAGCCCACGATCGGACCGCATGAACCTTCCTCGGCCGGACATCGTGGCCTTCGGCCCCGGGGAACGGCGGCGTGCTCCGGTCGGCCTGGTTCGGGCTGCCCGGCCGCCCGGCCATCCGGTCCGGGTGCCGGACTGGACCATGCGGGCGTTGCGGGAGACTGCCATGAGACCACGCCGTGTGTTGGTGACCGGTGTAGCGCGGCCGTTGGGGGCGCAGGTGGCGATGGCGCTCGCGGCTGACCCGGGGGTCGAAGCCGTTGTCGGGGTCGATACCACTGCTCCCACCAGCGACCTCGGGCGGACCCAGTTCGTGCGCGCGGACATCCGGCATCCGTTGATCGCAAAGGTGATTTCTACCACGGAGATTGATGCGGTGCTGCACCTGAACGTGATCGCCACGCCGCTCGGTGCGGGTGGACGGACCGCGATGAAGGAAATCAACGTCATCGGCACGATGCAGCTGCTGGCCGCGTGTCAGAAGGCGCCCAGTGTCACCAAGCTGGTAGTGAAGTCCACGACGTCGATCTACGGGTCGTCCGCTCGCGACCCTGCGCTGTTTACGGAGGACACCGAGCCGCGCGCCCTGCCCACCGGTGGCTATGCCAAGGACGCCGTCGAGGTCGAGGGTTACGTGCGTGGATTCAGCCGGCGACGTCCCGACATCGCGGTAACCGTGCTGCGGTTCACCAACATCCTCGGTCCGCAGATCGACAGCCCGCTCGCGCGCTATCTGGACCTTCCGCTGGTTCCCACGGTCCTTGGCTTCGACCCCCGCATCCAGCTGTTGCACTCCGATGACGCGCTGGCCGTGCTGATGCGCGCGACCCGCGGCGCCCACCCGGGGACGTTCAACGTGGCCGGGGACGGTGTGCTCCTGCTTTCGCAGGCGATCCGCCGAGCGGGTCGGCCGTTCACGCCGGTGCCGTTCCCCATGATCGGGATGTTGGGCGGGGTCGCCCGGCGGCTGCGGCTCGTCGACTTCTCCGCTGAGCAGCTCGACTTTCTCGCGCACGGCCGGGCCGTGGACACGACCCGACTGAAGGAGATCTTCGGTTACCGGCCCCGGTACTCGACGGTGGAGACCTTCGACAGTTTCGTCCGCCAGCGCGGGCTCCGGTTCACCATCGACCACGATCTGATCTCCCGGGCCGAGCACAGGATGCTCGACTCGCTGGCCCGACGCCGGCTGGTGGGAACACGGTGATGGGGGGGCGGTTGCGGCCCGCCAGATGCGGGATCGGACAAGGGGGAGGCGGAACACGTGATGGAAGGTGACGAATCCCGGGGTGAAGCGCAGATCATGCCTTGGAAATCCGCCGCGGCCGACCCGGCTTCCCACGACCCGGCTTCCCACGACCCGGCTTTTCTCGACGGGGTTTTCCCCGGCGCGGTCTTCCTCGGTCCAGCCGCCGCGGCCGCCGCATCCCCTCGCTCCTCGCTCAACGGTGCCGAGGCGACGCTGACCGACAGCCGGTCGGCGGCGGGTGGGCCGTCCGACCCGACGACGGGTCCCACCGCCGGTGCCGGGCCCGACGGCGGTGCCGGGACGGACGGTGCGCCACCGCCGGTGGCCGAACCCGGTGATCTGGAGACGGCCCTCGCGGGATCGCTGGCCTTCCTGCGGCGGCGCATCACCGGCGACTACGTCGTCGACGAGCACGGGTTTGACCCGGACCTCACCGAACACGTCGTCGCTCCGCTGCTGCGGCCGATCTACCGGGACTACTTCCGGGTCGAGACCCGGGGGCTGGAGAACATCCCGGACACGGGTGGCGCTCTGGTGGTGGCCAATCACTCGGGCACCCTGCCAATGGACGCGCTGATGATGGCTGTGGCCATCCTCGATCATCATCCGGCCCATCGCCACCTGCGCATGCTCGCGGCCGACCTGGTGTTCGCGGTGCCGTTCCTGGCCCCGCTGGCTCGTAAGATCGGCAACACCCTGGCGTGTCAGGCTGACGCGGAACACCTGCTGAATACCGGGCACCTTGTCGGGGTCTGGCCGGAGGGCTTCAAGGGCGTCGGCAAGCCGTTCAGTGAGCGGTACAAGTTGCAGCGGTTCGGGCGCGGAGGGTTCGTCTCGGCCGCGTTGCGGACGGGTGCGCCGATCATTCCGTGCACGATCGTCGGAGCCGAAGAAATCTATCCTATGATCGGCAACGCGAGGTCGCTCGCTCGCCTGCTCGGGCTGCCCTACCTGCCGATTACACCGACCTTCCCGTGGCTCGGCCTGCTGGGGTTCATCCCGCTTCCATCCAAATGGATCATCGAGTTCGGGGAGCCGGTCCCGACGAAGACGTACACCGCTGAGGCGGCGGACGACCCGATGCTGGTGTTCGAGCTCACCGACCGCATCCGGGAGACCATCCAGCACACGCTGTACAGCCTGCTGATGCAGCGCCGCTCGGTGTTCTTCTAGGTTCTTTCCCGGCACCGAAGGTGCTCTAGGCGCCCGCGGCCCGGCGCCGCAACGCCATGCCGGCGGCGACCCCGCCGGCGAGCGCGCCCACCCCGGCTGCCGTCGGAATGCCGATCTTGGCTGCCTTGCGGGCCGTGCGAAAGTCCTTGATCGGCCATTCGCGTTCCCGGGCCACGGTCTTCAGGTCCGGATCCGGGTTGATCGCGACCGGGTGGCCCACCAGGGAGAGCATGGGCAGATCGTTGATCGAGTCCGAGTAGGCCCAGCACCGGGACAGGTCCAGACCCTCCCGCTCGGCGAGCGCCTGCACGGCCTCGGCCTTCGCCTGGCCGTGCAGCAGACCGCCGACCAGGTGGCCGGTGTAGGTGCCCTCGGCGGAGACCTCGCTGACCGTGCCGAGGGCGCCGGTGAGGTTCAGTCGCCGGGCGATGACCGAGGCGAGCTCGACCGGGGTGGCCGTGACCAGCCACACTCGCTGGCCCGCGTCAAGGTGCTGCTGGGCGAGCGCGTGCGTGCCCGAGTAGATCTGCTCGGCCATCCGCTCGTCGTAGATCTCCTCGCCGTAACGGACGATCTCGGCCACCGTGCGCCCGGCGACGAAGGCGAGCGCGGTCTCCCGAGCGTCCCGGATGCCGTTCGGGTCCTCGAGCCCACGCAGCCGGTAGGTGATGTGCTGCCAGCCGAACCGGATCAGGTCACGCGAGTTGAAGAAGTCCCGGGCGGCCAGGCCGCGGGCGAAGTAGAAGATCGAGGCGCCCGCCATCATGGTGTTGTCCACGTCGAAGAACGCGGCCGCCGACTCGTCCAGCGGGGCCCGCGGAACCTCCTCGGCCGCGACCTTCAAGGCGGCGATCGCGGCGGCCTCGGCGGCCTGCCTCGTCGTGGCCAGGTCCCTGCGTCGTCGCACCCTCATCGTCAACTCCATGTTGTCCGGGGCGGAGCAAGGGCTCGGCTCGGGAAGTGACCGGGGCCGCCGCCCACCCCTCGTCGCCACCTCCGCGCGCCGCGATCCACGCCATGGTTCGCCGGCACGCCGTCAGAGTACGGTGCGGTACGACTTCGCGGCGGCCGCCGCTCGAACGTGACTGCGCGAAAGTGCCGATGGAACAACGACCGGGCCGCGGTTGCGACGTGATCTGGGATATCGCTCACGGCGAGGGGCCCGGAGGCCAGGCCGTGTCTGTTGCGGGAAGGGCGCGAGCAAGTGTCCGAATCGCTCTGAACTGCAAGGATTTGACCGCCCCCTCATTACGGCCCATGGCCAGCGCGGTCTCGCGGACCGACAGCCCTTCGAGGAACCGGAGCGCGACGCACTCCTGCTGGTCCGGGCGCAGCTCGCGGACGGCGTCAAGCAGCTCGCGGCGGGTCAGCACGGCCAGGATCGACTCTTCGGGGCTCGGTACCGTCAGCGCCGTGGCCCGGTGCTCGGCCGCGGCGAGGATGTCCGCCGTCGGGATCTCGAACCGGCACCGCGCCGAGCGGGCCTGATCGACCAGCAGGTTGCGAGCGATGGTGATGAACCAGGCACCGATGTCCCGCCCCTGCCACCGGAACGTGCCGATTGAGCGGAAGGCACGCAGGAAGGTCTCGCTGACGATGTCCTCGGCGGCCACCGGATCCCCGCCCAGCCGGTACAGCGCGTATCGGAACACGAGGTCGGCGTACCGGTCGTAGAGCAGCCCGAAGGCGTCGACGTCACCTCGCCGGGCCCGGGCGACGAGCGCCGTCCGGTCGTCGTCGGCCGGCTCGCTCGGAGGGTCCCCGACCCGCTCGCGGTCCTCCCGGGCGCCCACCGGGGACATCGCATCCTGCCGGTGGAGGGGGCCGGGATGCCGGGCGGATCCCACGGGCCAGGCCGCCACCGTCGTCGTGGCCGCAGCCGGGTCCGTCCCCGCCGCGCGGCTCGTCCCGGCCGGCACCGTGGATCCCGACGCCGTGGATCCCGACGCCGTGGGGGCGGTTGGCCGTCCGGTCCCGGACAACCGGGGTAGGAGGGCGCGGATCCCGTCCCTCCTGAGGAGCGGGAGGAGCGGGACCGACGGTCCCCGCGCTGCATCCAGGCCGCGGCGCGGGGCGACGAGGCCGGCGGCGAGGTCGGCGAGCGTGCATTCGGTCACAGCCCGGGCTCCGGAGGGTGCGGTCGCGGCAAGGCGGGCCGGGAGGCCCGGCGCACATGGTTCCGTTAGTAGCTGAGTGTAGCCGGAGGAGGGACCGCGGAAAGTCGGAGATCGTCCGGGTGCAGGCAGGGGGCGTCTCCCGGCGAGGCCCGGACCGAACCGCACGTCGGGGTCGGGCCCCTGAGCGGACCTCGGTCCCGCTCGAGCGGTTCGGGAAGCCACTCGGCAGCGACCGGGATCGCGCCTACCATCGTGGAATGGACGACGGGTTGGAACGGGCGGATTCCGGCCACGACGGTGTGCGTATCACACTGCTCACCCGGACGGGATGTCATCTGTGCGATACCGCGCGGGCGGCGGTCGTCCGGGTCGCCGAGCAGGAGCAGGTCGGGTGGCGGGAGGCCAATGTCAACGCCGATCCCCAGCTTGCCGACGCCTACGGCGACCGGGTGCCGGTCATCCTGCTCGACGGCCGGGAACACGGTTACTGGCGGGTGGAGGAGGACCGGCTGCGGCGGGCGCTCGCCGGCGGCCGGTGGGCGCTGCGGCCCGCCGAGGGCGGTCGCTGATCAGGGGGCTGGTTCTCCGGATCTGGATCTGTCGCTGATCTTGTGATCGAACTGGCCCTCTCATGATCGTCTAGCTGTGATGATCGGCCTGGTGTGACCTCCTTGACCTTGGGGTTTGGCTGCCGTATCCTCGCGAACGTCTTGCTGGACG
>NZ_CDWTMG010000026.1:0-38193 GCF_977945845.1 Frankia sp. CcMO1 | reverse complement strand
GCCACGCGGTGGGCGGCCGGCGCGTGGAGCGGCGCGACGCCGCCCTGGGCGCGGCGGGCGCGGCGGTGGCTCTGGTGGGCACCGCGGCCATCGTCCGGCAGGCCCGATCGCGACATGTCCGACGGCGGCGACCTACGCTGGAGCCGTGACCGACCCGACTCCGGCGCCGAAAATTCATGAAAAAGGGGATGAAGCGGAGGGGGTCGTGCCCGACGACGTGCCCGGTGACGCGCCGCACGACCCCGACCACGCCGACCCGCCGGCACGGACCGGGATGGAGCAGCGCAGCGCCGTCCTGCTGGTCGCCGGCTTCGCCACCGTGCTGCTCGCCGCACTCCTGGTGCTGGTCCCCGTCCCGTACGCGATCTTCAGTCCCGGCCCGGTGATCAACACCCTGGGCAAGGTGGACGGCAAGTCGCTGATCACGATCTCCGGGCACACCACGTATCCCACCCACGGCACGCTCGACATGACGACTGTCCGCGTGGCCGGGGGCCCGGGGACCCCGGTGTCGCTGGTCACCGTGCTCTCCGCCTGGCTCAGCGGCGAGCGGGCCGCCGTGCCAAAGGAAGCCGTGTTCCCGCCGGGCCAGTCCCAGCAGCAGTCCGAGGCCGAGGACCGCGCGCTCATGGTGTCGTCGCAGGAGAGCGCGACGGCGGCGGCCCTCGGGGCCCTGGGGATCCCGGTCCCGACGTCGCTCGCCGTGTTCGGCGTGCAGCCCGGCTCCCCGGCGTCGAAGGCGCTCAAGTCGGGTGACGTCCTGCTGGAGGTCCAGGGCAGCAGGATTACCGATCTGACGCGCCTGCGGACCCAGTTGCAGCGCGTCGAGGCAGGCGGCGACGTGCGGCTGAAGGTCAAGCGCGGGAACGCCGTCCTCGACCTCGTGACCGGCACGATCCGGGGCGACGACGGGCGCACCCTGCTGGGGGTGTACCTGGACCCGACCTTCACGTTCCCCTTCAGCGTGAAGATCGAGATCGAGAACGTCGTCGGGCCGAGCGCGGGCATGATGTTCGCGCTCGGGATCATCGACACCCTGACGCCGGGCGACCTGACCGCCGGAAAGAAGATCGCCGGGACCGGGACGATCGACGCGGACGGCAGCGTCGGCCCGATCGGCGGCATCCAGCAGAAGCTCGTCGGGGCGCGGCAGGCCGGGGCGGACTACTTCCTGGCGCCGTTCGCCAACTGCGGCGACGTCAGCGGGCACGAGCCGGACGGCCTTCACGTGGTGAAGATTTCCACGCTGAGTGAGGCGCGGAACGCCGTCCAGGCGATCGCGGCCGGCAAGACGTCAGGGCTCCCCAGCTGCGACTAGTGCGGCTCCGCCCACTGTCCTCCGCCCACTGTCCTCCGCCGACTGTCCTCCGCCGACTGTCCTCCGCCGACTGAGTCGCGTTCTGACCCCGATTTGGGGTCCAGACACGACTGAGTCGCGGAGCCGGGGCTAGCTCAGCGTGGCTCCCAGCGCCGCGATGAGTTCGGGTGCGAGGTCGGACCCGACCGCGACGTCGTCGTCGTTGTCGTAGCGGCGGGACCGCAGGGCGCACGCCCGCGAGCCGTCCCTCAGCACGGCGGCGGCGAGCCGGACGTCGTCCCGGGCGGGGTGATCCCGCGCCCACGCGACGGCCTTGGCCTCGTTCTCGGGCGCCTGAGCCTCCACCTCGGGCGGCAGCACGCTGCGCTCGATGACGATCGCGACGCCGTCCACGCTCGACGGCCACGCGATCCGCCCGAGCAGCTCCTCCAGCGTGTCCACCCGGGGGAGGCCGTCCTGCTCGACGGCGGTCAGGTGCTCGGGGTCCGTCACGGCCGCCGCGACGACGTCCGGGGGCAGCCGCTCGTCGAGTGCCGGGTCGCGGGCGAGCATGCCGGCCGTCCTGGCGAGTGCGAACAGGCGGACCGGTCCGTCCCAGCCTGCCCCCGCCACGTGCCGCTCCACCTCCACGACGACGCGGGCCAGCGCTTCGTGAGGACGGGTGGGATCACGGAATGCCACGATGTGATCCTTCCACCTCCGGCCCGAATACCAACCGCATACCAAACGGCCGGGGTGGGTGGGGGAACCATGGTGACGGTGGGTAAGTTCTCCCGTCGTGACGTTCCAGCGAGACCCACGCCGTCCGGTCCTCCAGCGTCGGCGCCGAGGCGCGCTCGCCCCCACGTTGATCATTCTGGGTGTTCTGATCATCGCCGGGCTGGTGCTGTCGCAACTGTGGACCGACGCGCTCTGGTACAACCAGCTCGGCTACGGCCAGGTGTTCGGGAAGCAGCTCGTGACCCGCATCCTGCTCTTCGTCGTCGGTGCGCTGATCATGGCGGCTGCGGTCGGTGCGAGCCTGGTAGTCGGATACCGGTCCCGGCCCGTCTACGCGCCGATGTCCACGGAACAGGCGGGCCTGGATCGATACCGGGACAGCATCGAACCGCTGCGCCGGCTGGTGACGATCGCCGTCCCCGCGGGTCTCGGACTGTTCGCAGGCTCCGCCGCGAGCCAGCAGTGGGCGACGGTGCTCCTGTGGCTCAACGGGGTCCCGTTCGGCAAGGACGACCCCGAGTTCGGCCTGGACATCGGCTTCTTCGTCTTCACGCTGCCGTGGCTGCAGTTCCTGAACGGGTTCATCACGGCCGTGGTGTTCCTGGCCTTCCTGGCCGGGCTGGTGACGCACTACCTCTACGGCGGCGTCCGCCTGCAGGGTGCAGGCCCCCGGCTGACCCCCGCCGCCCGCATGCACCTCGGCGGCCTCGCCGCGTTCTTCCTCGTGCTGCGCGCCATCGACTACTGGATCAGCAGGTACGCGCTGTCGACCAAGGACTCCCGGCTCATGACGGGCCTGACCTACACGGACGCGAACGCCGTCCTCACGGCCCGTGCGGTGCTCGCGGCGATCGCGCTGATCGTCGCCGCGCTGTTCCTGGTGGCCGTTGCGGCCGACCGCTGGCGCCTGCTGCCCCTGTACGGGGTCGGCCTGCTCGTGGTCGCGGCGATCGTCATCGGCGGGATCTACCCGGCGGCCGTGCAGCGGTTCCAGGTGACGCCGAACGCCCAGTCACTGGAAGCGCCGTTCATCAAACGCAACATCGAGGCCACGCGTGAGGCGTACGGCCTCAGCAAGATCGAGGTCCAGCAGTTCAAAGCGAAGTCGGAGGCGACGCCCACGGCGTTGCGTGAGAGCGCCGAGTCGATCCCGGGCATCCGGCTGCTCGACCCGTCCCTGGTCAGCGACGCCTTCCGGCAGTTGCAGCAGATCAAGCCGTACTACTCGTTCCCCGACAGCCTGGACGTCGATCGCTACCGGATCGGCGGCGAGACCCGGGACACGGTCATCGCGGTGCGTGAGGTGGACCTGGACGCGGCGCCCACGAACCAGCGGAACTGGATCAACGACCACATCGTCTACACGCACGGGTTCGGCGTCGTCGCCGCGCGGGGCAACCTGCGCGGGGACGACGGCAAGCCGGTCTTCTTCCAGCAGGGCATCCCGTCGACGGGTGACATCGGCAGCTACGAGCCCCGTGTGTACTTCGGCGAGCGCTCGCCGTCGTACTCCATCGTCGGCGCGCCGAAGGGCACACGTGCCCAGGAGCTGGACTTCCCCGACGACAAGAGCGCGAACCTTCAGCAGAACACCACGTACCACGGCAGCGGCGGCGTCAAGATCGGCTCCTCGTTCAACCGGCTGCTGTACGCCATCAAGTTCCGCGACCAGAACATCCTGCTGTCGGACGCGGTGAACTCCGACTCCCGCATCCTGTACGACCGCAACCCCCGCGAGCGCGTGCAGAAGGTCGCGCCGTTCCTCACGCTCGACGGCGACCCCTACCCGGCCGTGGTGGACGGCCGGATCAAGTGGATCGTCGACGGGTACACGACGTCGTCGCAGTACCCGTACTCCCGCACCGAGGTGCTGGAGGACGCGACCTCCGACTCGCTGACGGCGTCGAGCCGCAGCGTGGTGGCCCTGCCGGGACAGCGCGTCAACTACATGCGGAACTCGGTGAAGGCCACCGTCGATGCCTACGACGGCAGCGTCACGCTGTACGCCTGGGACGAGGCGGACCCGGTGCTGCGCGCGTGGCGCAAGGTGTTCCCCGGCTCGGTCAAGGGGTTGAACGAGGTCGACGGCGAGCTGATGTCGCACCTGCGGTACCCCGAGGACCTGTTCAAGGTGCAGCGCGAGCTGCTGGAGCAGTACCACGTCACGGACGCCGCGGCGTTCTTCGGGCAGCAGGACTTCTGGCGGGTCCCGAGCGATCCGACCGAGACCAACAACAGGCTGCAGCCGCCGTACTACCTCACCCTGCAGATGCCGGGGCAGGACGCGCCGACGTTCTCGCTGTCGTCGACGTTCATCCCGGCGGGCGGCACCCGTGAGGTACTGACCGGCTTCCTCGCCGTCGACTCGGACGCCGGCATGCAGGCCGGGAAACGCCGGGACGGGTACGGGCAACTCCGCTTGCTCCAGTTGCCACGAGATTCGGTGGTGCCGGGACCTGGGCTCGTGCAGAACACGTTCAACGCGAACCCGACGGTCTCGGAGTCCCTGAACCTGTTGCGGGGAGCGAGATCCGGGGCACAGAGCGGCTCGGAGGTCGAGAGCGGCAACCTGTTGACCCTGCCGATCGGCGGTGGGCTGCTCTACGTGCAACCCGTGTACGTGCGTGGCGCCGGTGCGAACTCGTATCCGTTGCTGCAGAAGGTGTTGGTGGCGTTCGGCGACCAGATCGGGTTCGCCGACACGCTGGACGGCGCGTTGGATCAGGTGTTCGGCGGGGCATCGACGGAGCCTCCGACCACCACGCCACCAGCCGGTACGGGCAATACACCACCGACGGCCGCCGATACGCGGCTGCAGCAGGCGCTGGCGACCGCGGCCGCGGCGATGCGGCAGTCGGCCGCGGCGTTGAAGGCCGGAGACTTCGCGGCGTACGGAGAGGCGCAGAAGCGGCTCAACGCGGCCCTGAACGCTGCGATCGTCGCCGAGCGCGAGGCCGCCGCCGCCCGGGCACAGGCGGCGCGGACGCCAACGCCGTCACCCTCGGCGTCGAGGTCGGCCGCGCCGTCGCCGAGCGCGAGCGGATCGGCGGCGCCGAGCCCGTCGCCGTCGCCGTGATGTGCCGCGCCGGTTACGAGCGGTGATGGCGGGTACCCCTGACCAGGGCGTCGTCCCTGGTCAGGGGCCGGGTGGGTGCTCGATTTGCTCGCGCAGTTCAACCTCGCGTAACCTAGCGGAGGCGACGCGGGGTGGAGCAGCTCGGTAGCTCGCTGGGCTCATAACCCAGAGGTCGCAGGTTCAAATCCTGCCCCCGCTACAGAGAAGTAGCAGGTCAGAGGTCCGGTTCCAGATCTTGGAACCGGACCTCTGATCGTTTGACCCTCAAATGACCCCGATCCCAAGCGGACGGGGATGGTGCGAGACGGCTCACGGCGACCACCGAGATCACCGTTGCGGCTTGGCTGTCTGCATTCCCGTCGTTTTCATGGCCATGGACATCTCGGCGATCAAGAAGGTGCGCTGATCAGCGAGCGAGATCGGTCGTCATGAGATCCGGGCGGCCACGGGAAATGCTGCGTGATAGCTTCCAAAGCTGTGGCCGAGCCTTCGAACGGTGGGGGTGAACCCGCGAGGGCCTGGTGGCCGGAAATCGCCGGGTCGTCGCCCGAGCCGGTTCGGCGTCGGGCGCCCTACGCGGTGAATCCCGCAGTCGGTGACCGAGGTCACCAGGCGCAGCGGCGGATCCTCGAGGCTGCGCTGGAGGTCTTCGGGGAGACCGGGCTGGCCCACGCGCGCGTCAGCCGCATCACAGAACGTGCAGGCTGCTCCAGAGCCGCGTTCTATCAGTACTTCTCCTCGAAGGAGGATGTGTTCCGGCAGCTCTCCGCATTGAGAATGAACGATCTCGCCGACAGGTTCGCGGCGCTGGGCGCTATCACGCCGGACGAGGAGGGCGTGCGTCGCCTGACCAGCTGGTTCGAGGACTGTCGGAGCGGCAACGGCCAGTTGTCGTCCTGCCCCGGCTTCTTCCACGACGCCCCCTGGCAGGATCCGACGTCGGCCGACGCGGCGAAGGGGTGGAACGCCCGGCTCCTGCGAGTGATCGGAAACGGCCTACGGCGAGCCGAGGTGCCCCCCGCGGACGTCACGTTCATCGCGGCCCTCATTCCGAGGACCGCTCTGACTGTCAATATGACCTCCTCCTTCGACGCTCCGGGACCGGGCGCCGGGACGGCTTCCGCTCGCGTCACGGACGCACTCGGCGCGGTCTTCCACCGCGCACTCTTCGACCGCCCACTCTTCGACCGCCCACCGGGCCCGAGCATCCCTACCAGACGTCGCCGCTCGGTCAGAGTGGAGGGCGCACCCCAGGTCACGGTGAGCGTCCCGGAACCGATCACGACCACCCGTGAGATCCTGATCGCCGCGGCCGGTTCTGTCTTCCTGGAGCGGGGCTTCCACGGTGCCCGCATCGAGGACATCGCAGCCCGCGCCGGCCTGTCGCACGGCGCCATGTATCGCCACTTCGTGACGAAGAAGGAACTGTTCCGTGAAGTCGGCGCCCGAGGCGGGGCGCGGTTCCTGGCCCCCTTCGAAGGACTGGACGACCTCGAGCTGGCGTCATCGGACGCCTCGGCTCAGTTCACCGCCTGGCTCCTCGGCTACGTTACCGCCACGGCGGAGATCGCTGCCCTGGTGCGGGTCTGGTACGAGGCGTTGCCGGACGACCCCGAGTTCACCGCCGATTCCGCGGCGACCATCGGCGCCGCGCTCGGGCACCTCACGAGGTTCCTCGAGCAACGGAGGGCGGGCGACGCGGACACCGATGCCGTGGTGATGCTTGCTCTGCTCGCGGCGATGAGCGGGCTGAGCCGATCGAGGGCGACAATGGATCGTGGGGCGCGACTCCTGCGCCGGGGCTTCTTCCTGCACCTTTCGCGACCCTGATCGAGGCGGTCCACGGCGTCAGACCCGACGGGGCACCTGGACGGAGAACAGGACCGGTGCTCACGCCCGCGCGTCCTGGAGGATCAACGCGGCGGCGTGTTCACCGATCATCATGACCGGCGCGTTGGTGTTCCCGCCCGTGATGCTGGGCATGATCGAGGCGTCCGCGACGCGGAGGCGGTCGACGCCCCGCACTCGCAGGGACGGATCCACGACCGCGTCGTCGCCAACGCCCATCCGACACGTTCCGACGGGGTGGTACACGGTGGATGCGGACTCGCGGACGACGCGCGCCAGCGCGACTTTGCCGGCATCTGCGGGTCCGGGGAGCAGCTCTTGCCGGACGCTCCGGACGATCGAGGGGTGAGCCATGGATTCGCGAACCAGTTCCATGCCCGCGACCAACGTATCCAGATCATGACTCTCGGCGAGGTAGTTGGGGTTGATGAGCGGCGCCGCAGTCGGGTCCGGTGACGATAGCCGGAGCGTGCCACGACTTCGCGGATAGAGCATGGCCGGCATGAGCGTGAGCGCGGTTCCGAAGGTGACCGGGCGATGGAAGCCCGGCTCCTCCTGGTGCGCGGGATACCCGACCGGGAGCACGAAGATCTGCAGGTCGGGAACGTCGTCGCGCAGGCCGCTGCCGACGAAGCCGAGCGCCTCGAACATCGTGCGGCCGAGGTACGTCGAATCCGGTCGCCGCAGCTCCTTCGCCAGCGTTGCGCCGACGCGGAGGGGCGAGGCACTGCGTCCGTCGGGTATCGAGTACGTCATCGGGACGAACAGGTGGTCGTGCAGGTTGTCGCCGACCGGGAGCTCCGCGACGACGGCGATGCCGAGGGAACGCAGATGGTCAGAAGGGCCGATGCCGGACAGCATGAGCAAACGCGGCGACCCGAGCGCGCCGGCGCAGACGATGACCTCCTGGGTGGCATGGATCCGATGGCTCGCGTTGCCGCTGCGCACGTCGACCGCGACGGCCCGCCCACGCTCGATGACGAGCCGGGAGGCGACGGTGTCGGTGAGGAGCGTCAGGCCGGTGGGCGCGTTCAGGAGATAGCCGATGTCGGCCCCTCGCCGCCGTCCCGCGAGAACGCTCTGCTGCAGGGGGGCCACGCCCTGCTGGTCTGCGGCGTTGTAGTCGTCGTTCCGCTTCACTCCCGCCGTCGCGGCGAGGGCGTCGAGGAAGCGCTGGCTCGCTCCGGCCAGCTCGCGCGCCCGGGTGACGGCGATCGGTCCGGAACCGCCACGGTAGTCGTTGGCGCCGTCCTCGAAAGCCTCCAGCTTCCTGAAGTACGGCAGCACATCCTGGTATGACCATCCGACGTTTCCTGCGGCGGCCCAGCTTTCGAAGTTCTTCCGGTGGCCGCGGACGAACGCCATCCCGTTGATCACGCTCGTCCCGCCCAGGACCCGTCCGTGCGACTGTGGGAGCGTGCGCCCCAGCAGGTGCGGCTGCGGCACGCTGTAGGCGGGCCAGGTGAACCTGCGCTGCAGCGGCGTCACGGCATGCATGGCGCCGACCAGTCCCGGGACGGTGACGAGCGCGCCGGTGCGACGCCGTCCGGCCTCCACCAGTACGACATGTGCGCCGGCGTCGGCGAGCCGGCGCGCGATGACGGCGCCCGCGCTGCCGGACCCGACCACGACGTAGTCGGCGCTGGGGGGCTGGCCGGCGGATTTGGTGCTCATCCCGTACATGCCTCCTGAGGAGCGGCCGGCTGCGCCGTGGCCGGCACGGCGGGCGACGGCGTCGGGCCGGCGTAGTACGGCCCCGGCTCGCCCGCCTTGGCGTACAGTCCGTCCGGGTCGTACACCTTGACCTCGCACCATTGCCACGGGTGCGAGGTGACGGTGGCGGCGCCGGTCAGCCTCACCACGACGTATGGGGTCAGGTAGGTCAGGTAGCCGGCACTGAGCAGCGTGAAGATCACCAGGAAGACGCCCAGCGAACCGCGGGTTCTCGTCCAATGCCATCGTGCCGCCACCCGCTCTGCTCCCGTGCGTCCCTCGCGGTCCTTCCACAACAGCAGGCTGCACACGATGAACGGGATCGTCGTTCCGACCGCTTGGAGAAGCAACGGGAACTGGTGGGGACCACCCTTGTTGATCGACCCGAAGTCCGGCACCTGCGTGTAGGCGAACATCCCGCTTCGAAGGATCGACAACTCGACCACGGTGTCGAGCACCGCGCCGAGGACGAAGGTCACCAGGGACAAGGTGACCAGCGGGTGGCGGGTGACCACCGAAGCGGCGCCCGCCCGAGCGAGAACGAGCCTGCGCGTGACGAAGATCGACAGCGCCGGGATGCCGGTGTAGAAGCTGAAATAGCCCAGGATCGGCATCAGCGGCTCGATGTTCGGAGCGAGCGACAGGTACGGAATTCCGTCCGGAAAGTGCAGCAGGCGCGGGTCGTAGCTGGCATAGGTCGCCCAGTTCGCCAGCGGGTCCAGCCAGACGAGGGCGTTGCCGGCGAGGACGAACACGAGGCCCGTCAGCATGGCTGACTGCCGCCACGAGCGCCACAGCAGCCAACCGATGAGAAGGACGGCCGTCGCGCCCGCGCCGCCTTCGATGACGAACGGCCATGCGTACGTCCCCAGCAGGGGCTCGACCGCGCGGGGATGCCCTGTCACGTCCGGTCGGGCGATGCGGCTACTCGCGTCGCGGGTGGCCAGGAGGCCGAGGCAGGCGACACCGGCCGCCACCACGACGACACCGGCCGTGACCCGCGGGGTGACCCGCAGATGGCCTCCGTGTGTCGCCGGGGAACCCGCAGCTCCCGTCTGTTCGGCTGTCGACATGAAGTCTGCGCGCCCCCTGAACGGTGTCGAGTCGTTTCGCCTGACAGCTTCTGACAGTCGAGTCACGTGGATTCTGACGATAGAGTCACATCGCTGGTGCCGCAACACACCCCTGGACCGAGGTTCTGATTCCGCGAGGTCGATCGACCTGTCGGGCAACGTGACACGTCGCCCCGGTGGCGCCTGGAATCCCTGGCCGATCCGATCGCGTGTGCCGCGGCCAGCCGGCACGTCCCCGCTGCGTCTGTTGCGCGGCCCGCCCAGCGTAATCCGCTAGACATTTGTCATTCCAGCGGTACGATCGACCGGCACGGTACGTCTCCGGTCTCCGCCGGTCTCAGCCCGGACGCGCACCGGCTCGCGGCGACCTGGTACGGAGCTGATGTCCGACATGCCTCCCAGCAACTGCTCGCGGGCCGGAGCCGACGTCGTGGTCGAGTGTGCCGACCGTTTCCTGCTCGCCGTGCCGACCGGGACCGGGCAGCCGACCGGGACGAGGCAGTGGTGAGCGCGGTCTCGCGGCCCGAGGCCTGGAGATTCGGCCTCGCTCCTCTGCCGGAGACGGTCCAGGCCGCGGCCTTGATGCGCCGGATCACCGGACTGCTGCTCGCGCTCGAGGAGCCCGAGCCGGGGCTGGGACCGCTCCTGGACGCCTTGGCAGAGGCGGAGCGCGTGCTGGGCGAGCATGCCCCGGCCGGCGCTCCGCCGAGGGTGGGGCCAGCCGCCGACGGCGACGGCCGCGTCTACCTGGACCACTCCCGCGACATCGGCGCCTTCAATCCGTGCTTCCCCGAGTACCGGATCACGGTAGACGGCGACAAGGCCTGGGGCACGGTGAACTTTCCCATCGCCTACGAGGGGCCGCCCGGCCTGGTGCACGGCGGGTTTCTCGCCGTCTTCTTCGATGCCGTCCTCCAGCACCACCACTGCGACGCGGGCGTGGCCGGGAAGACCAGCGCGCTCGCCCTGCGCTACCCGCGGCCCACCCCGCTGCTGACGGACCTGGACTTCACCCTCGCCCGGTCGGTCGAGGGGAGCCGGATCGGGTCCGAGGGGCGCCTCCTGCTCGACGGCGTCGTCCTCTGCGAGGCACGGATGGACGCGGCGAAGGGAGACCGCGACCGGCTGCCGGCGCTGTCCCCGCGGAGGGTGCGCCCGTGATCGACGCGGGGAGGGTCTCCTGCTGACCGTGCCCGCGCTTGGGGTGGGCAACGGAACCCCCTGCCGCGGTGCTGCTCCCGAACGGGAGCGACCCCACCCGCGCGGCGTCGTCGATCAGGGGCGTTGGAACGCGTCGACGACCGGCGCCTCGAGGTGGGCAAAGATCTAGATATTTTCAGCATCGGGCGCCGGCGCCCACCCATCCGTCTGATCTTCAGTCTGTGCGCGGAACCCGCACACAGACGCCGAGGGCGCGGCGACGGGGTTTCAGATGATGCCTTTGACCATCTTGATGACGCCACCGGCGTCCACCCGCAGCTGCACACCGGTGATGTACCGCGCCTCGTCGGAGGCGAGGAACACCGCGGCGTTGGCGATGTCGACCGGTTGGACGTACGGGATCGACAGGGCCTGCAGCGCTCGGAACCCGATCTCCGCGTCCTGTTGGGTCGGGTTCTCCAGGTCGGGGCGGAACTGCTTGAACATGGCGTCGTTGAGCAGCAGGTCGGTCGCCACGTTGGTCGGATGGATCGCGTTCAGGCGAATACCGAGCGGGGCGAAGATCAGGGAAAGCTGCTGTGTCAGCTTGACGATTGATGACTTGGCGAAGCTGTAGCCGTAGCCGCCGGCGGGCGTACCGCCGTTCGGCGGCGGTGCGTCCACGCTGTCCGCAATCATCGCGGCAGTCGACCCGGTGACGACGATCGCACCACCCTCCTTGAGGTGGGTGTGGGTGATCGCCAGCGTGTTCAGGACCCCGCCCAGATCGGTGTCCACGTGCTCGAAGAACGCGATCGGCGGGGTGGGGCCCAGGGTGCAGACGCCCGCGTTGGCCACGACGATGTCGAGCTTGCCGAACTCGGCCAGGCCGGCGTCCAGCGCGGCGGAGATCGATTTCTTGTCCCGGACGTCGCCCGCGCGGACCACGATCCTCCCGCCGGCCTTCTCGACCTGGGCGACGGTCTCGTCCAGGTCTGCCTGGGAGGCCATCGGGTACGTGGTCGTGTGCTGGTAGGGCTCCGGCACGTCGATGCCGATGATGCCGGCACCCTCCTCGGCCATCCGGACGGCGTGGGCCCGTCCCTGCCCCCGCGCCAGCCCGGTGATGAAAGCGACCTTGCCGTCCAGGCGTCCCGCCATGTCTCTTCTCCTCTGAAGGGATGTGCCTCCTGCGAAGGGATGCGACCGGGTTTCTTCGCAGTCGATCACAGTGTTTCCGGCTCTGGACACCCTGCTAGAGGCCGTTGTCCGCCAGGTCCTTGCGGAGGGCAACTTGTGGCGAAGCGGAAGCCGGGCTGCCTGCCGTCTCGTGGACGCCATGCCCGGGCCGTTGGTCGCCCTGGCACCACGGCCCGCCGGCGCCAGCACTCAATGTAGGAAGACTGGTAGCACGTAGACTACCATCATTGGGTAACCACATGGTGCTCTCTAGGAAATTGCAATGCGGTCTGCCTCATCGATGTCGCCGGTCGGCTGCCTCAGCCGGCGAGCCTCGC
This sequence comes from Frankia sp. CcMO1, assembly GCF_977945845.1. Classification (NCBI taxonomy): domain Bacteria; kingdom Bacillati; phylum Actinomycetota; class Actinomycetes; order Frankiales; family Frankiaceae; genus Frankia; species Frankia sp. CcMO1. Next base: position 25,788 of record NZ_CDWTMG010000026.1, on the reverse strand, counting down.
GCCCGACCCGTGGGGACGGGCCGGATGCGCCAGACGATCTGGCCCCTGCCTGCGTGGATGGGCCGTGGCCGGCGGTGCGGGCGAAGGGTGAAACAGGGTCGCATCTCGTCCGCCCACGACTCCGACCGCGCCGCGTTTCTGCGGGTCGATTGGTGCCCATCCGTCCCGTGCTTCACGGGAGGGTGAGGTCGGCTACGGGTCGGGGCGGCGTCGGGTGCGTGCGTGGCACGCTACGATGGGAACAGTCCGCCTATCCGTTTCAGGGTCGGTCGGGTTCCGCCCACGGTGACACCACAGTGCTGTGGAACGGGCGGCTCGTATTCGTAGGTGCCGCTTCAGGAGGTCGGCTGCATGAGTGAGAACGGTGAAGCTTCAGCCAAGAGCGGAGAGTTGACCGGCTCCTGGCGTGAGCGCACCGTGGAACGCTCCCTGCGCTCGGCACGCGTGAAGGCACTGTCCAAGGGCGACCGATACATCAGTATCGCCATTGAGATGCTCCGCGAGACCGGTCGTGGCGACTTCACGGTCCAGGAGCTCGCCGACCGGGCGCGCACGTCGTTGCGCTCCTTCTACCAGTACTTCTCGAGCAAGGATGATCTGCTGCTGGCCATCCTCGAAGAGACCGTCAAGGGGTCGGTAGAGGTATGGCGCGCCGAGACGGACGGGATGGACGCGCTCGATGCCATCGAGGTGATTCTGAGGAAGATCTACGGCGGGGACGAGGTCACCGACTCGTGGATGGGCGTGAACACAGGGCTGGCGTCGTACCACATCAGTCTCGCTGAGGACTACAACGTTCCCTACCGCCGAGCCATGAGTCCCTTCGTGGACCTGCTCGATGAGCATCTGCAGCGGGGCGTCGCGAAGGGGGTCATTCGCGACGACGTTCCCGCCGAGCGGCTGGTGCGGGTGACATTCCAGATGATCATGGGTGCCGCGCTGGTGAGCACGCTGTCCGTCTCCCCGGATGGCCGTGATTCTGATGTCGCGGCGCTGTGGGCGTTGTGCCGGCAGGCACTGGCGGCGCCCGCGCGGCCCGAAGGGCCGAGAGCGGCTACCTCGTCTGCATCGTCCGGTGCGGCGAGACGGCGGCGCGCGTCACGGTGAGATTCGTCGCCGTCGAGGCGGGCCAACTCCGGTTCCGCATCACGTCGGCGTCCCGTCCACGCCGGTACTTCGTCGCGGGATTCACCATCGGCGCCTGACCGCAATGACCGGGCCGGCCGGCCGGATCGAACGGTGACGCGAGGCTGGGCTCCGCCGCACGGCACCAACTCACCCATTCGCGGTCGAGGGTCCGGGCGGCGCGCCCGTGTCCGCCGATGCGGCGCCGTCCACGGCTGAATCCGCCTCCTCCTGGGCCCCAGCGCGCTCCCAACGGCTTCTTGACAGTCTCAGCGCCCGGCCATCTATTGTGCTAGTACACAGTGGTTACCGACCCGTGGCACATACATGTGAAGCCACTGGAAGGCTCATGATCCCTCGACGCGGGTGCGCACCAGAGCGGGCGTCCCGGGGCCGATAGGTCGTGCAACTGGGAATGGCCCGCCCGAAGGTCCCTCCGAAAACGTCCCATGCGCTCGCGACCTGAGCATACGGAGACACGAGTCTGGAGCTACAACAGGAAGAGGGCGCAGATGGCGAACGGGCCGCAGGACACCTCGGTGACGGAGCCGGTTGGTGGCGCAGCTGCACGGGCTCTGCCGAGCGCCGTCTCGGATCCGGACCGGCTGGCGGTGGTGACCTCGTCGGGGCGGAGTCTGACGTACCGCGAGCTGGCGGCCCGATCAGGTCGGCTCGCAGGTGCGCTCCGGGCTCGCGGGCTCCGGCCGGGAGACGTGATCGCCGTGCTGGTGGACAACGACACGACGTTCCTGGAGATCGCTTGGGCCTGTCGCATCGCGGCGCTGTACTACGTCAGTCTGAATACCAAGCTGGGACCCGACGAGGTGGCCTACATCGTCAATGATTCCGGGGCTCAGGCTCTGATCGCCTCCGCTCGGGTCCCGGTCACCGCTCGGTTGGATCTCGACGCCGTGCCGCGCGTCGAGCTCACACTGCTGTGTCACGGCCGGCGCGACGGCTGGGACAGCTACACCGACGCGCGTGATTCCGGCTGCTGTCTCGAGGTGGATAGCGACCTGGAAGGGACGCTGCTGCAGTACACGTCCGGGACCACGGGCCGGCCCAAGGGCGTGAAGATCCCGCTACGGAAAGCTCCGCGCTCCGCCGCCGAAGACCCGGTCACGTTCCTCGCCGGGCTCATCGGAGCGAGTGGCGAATCCATATACCTGTGCCCGGCGCCCCTTTACCACACCGCGCCGCAGATGTGGGTCCTGGCGATGCAGCGGATCGGTGCCACCATCGTCCTTATGGAGAAATTCGAGCCCATCGGAGCGCTCGGGTTGATCCAACAGCACCGCGTGACGCACGCCCAATTCGTTCCCACCATGTTCGTCCGCATGATTAAGCTCCCCGACGAGCAACGATTGTCGTTCGACGTGTCGAGTCTCGTGGGCGTCGTTCACGCGGCGGCCCCGTGTCCGACGGATATCAAGCGAGCCATGTTGGAATGGTGGGGTCCGATCGTCTCGGAGTACTGGTCGTCCAGTGAAGGTGCCGGTTTCACCTTCATCTCGCCGCAGGAATGGTTGGAACGCCCCGGCTCCGTCGGCCGACCGCTCTTGGGGTCACTCCACATCTGCGACGATCAAGGCACCGAGATGCCTGCCGGGCAGCCCGGTGTGGTCTGGGCGGAGAACGTCGACTTCGAGTACCTCAACGACCCGGTCAAGAACGAGGAGAGCAGGAGTCCCGAAGGATGGCGTAGCGTCGGAGACGTAGGCTGGCTCGACGAGGACGGCTATCTCTACCTCACGGACCGCAGGTCCTCTATGATCATTTCGGGTGGCGTGAACATCTACCCCCAAGAGGCCGAGAACGTGCTGATCGAGCATCCCAAGGTGATGGATGCTGCGGTGCTCGGTGTCCCCGATGCCGATCTCGGCGAGGTCGCCGTCGCCGTGGTGCAACCGGTGGATCGTTCGCCGGTCCGGGCGGAGTTGGCGGTCGAGTTGATGGACTGGTGTCAGGCTCGCCTTGCTCGGTACAAGTGTCCGCGCCGCATTCACTTCACCGGTGAACTCCCGCGCTCGGAGACCGGAAAGCTAATGAGGGCACAGTTGCAGAAGCAGGTGTCCTCTCTTGAAGAGTCCGGATCTGCGGACGGAAGGAAATACCGCATGGCTGAAGCTCAGGTCAGGGGAGTCACCAACGTTGATCAGGGCAAGGTGCTGAGGCAACGGGACGGAAACACCCTGGTTCTCACGATCAATCGCCCCGACCAGCGCAATGCCGTCGATCATGACGTCTGGTACCTCATCGGCAATGCCGTGGCGGAGGCGGACTCGGACCCCGACGTGCGGGCTATCGTACTGACCGGTGCGGGGGACGCGTCCTTCTGTGCCGGGCTTGACCTCAAGGCCATGGCCCGCGGCGAGTCCATCATTCCTGCCGGTATGGAGCACTGGAACTTCGCGGGGTTCACCCGGCACTTCACCAGCAAGCCGACCATCGCCGCCGTGAACGGCCCTGCGCTCGGCGGCGGCATGGAGCTGGCTGTTTCCTGCGACCTGATCATCGCGGCCGAGAATGCCACGTTCGGGCTGCCGGAGGTGAAGCGCGGGCTCGTCGCCTTCGGTGGTGGTGCCTTCAGGGTCATGGATGTGCTTCCTCGCTCCATCGCTCTACGAATGCTTCTCACCGGAGAGCCGCTGGACGCGGTCGAGGCAGCCCGCTGGGGTCTGGTGAACGAGGTCGTGCCGGCCGGGTCGGTGCTCGCAGCCGCGCTCACCCTGGCGGGCGAGATCGGGCGCAACGCACCGCTGGCCGTCCAGGCGAGCAAGCGGCTGGCCTACCGTCTCCGGGACGGCGAACCTGCCGGTGAATCGGAGTGCTGGGCCGCCAACGACGTCGAGATCGGGCTGGTACTCGCGTCGAAGGACGCCCGCGAAGGGCCGCAGGCGTTCGCCGAGCGTCGTGAACCCGTGTGGACCGCGAGCTGACGACGGGCATCCCCGCCGAGGTGTCGTCGCCCGGGTGACCGGTGACGCGCCCTCTCACTGTGAATAGTTGTGGGTGGCCAATCCTTGTAACGCGGCATACCCTCAAGTGGTAATGCGTGTGTGACAGGCGGAGGAGGTGGGGCCGTGGCGACGACGCAGGTGTCCGCGGCTGAGGCTGTCCAGAGGCTCCGCGCCGGCTTCGCCACGGGGAGGACGCGCTCACATGGCTGGCGCGACGGGTCACTGGCCGCGCTGGACAGGATGCTGGTCGAGCGCGAGGCCGAGTTGTCCGACGCTCTCATCTCGGATCTGCGGCGAACCCCGTTCGAGGCGGCTCTCTACGACCTGATCCCCACGCGGTGGGAGATCGCCCATGCGCGCGCCCACCTGCGTGAGTGGATGCGCATCCACCCGGTAAGGACGCCACTGGCGGCGAAGCCGGGCAAGGCGTGGTACCAGTACGAGCCCGCCGGTGTCGTGCTCGTCATCGGGACGTGGAACTACCCGGTCCACCTGTCCCTCGCGCCGTTGGTCGGTGCCCTTGCGGCGGGCAACTGCGTCGTGATCAAACCCTCGGAGATCGCCGGGGAGACGTCGGCCGCTCTCGCGCGGCTGCTCCCGGAGTACCTGGACCCTGACGCCGTCGCCCTGGTGGAGGGGGATGCCCGGACCACGACCGAACTGCTCGACCAGGGGTTCGACCATTGCTTCTTCACCGGCAGTACCGCCGTCGGCACGGAGGTGATGCGTGCGGCTGCGGCGCACCTCACCCCGGTGACGCTCGAGCTGGGGGGGAAGTGTCCGGCGATCATCACGGCGTCCGCCCGGTTGGACGTGGCCGCGCGCCGCGTTGCCTCGGGAAAGCTCGCCAACTCCGGTCAGACGTGTGTGGCGCCCGACTACGCGTTGGTGGACGAGCGTGTGAAGCACGAGTTCGTCGACCTGGTGGCGAACGCCCTGACGGAGTTCTCAGGAGGGCGGAGCGTGCCGATCATCAACCGTCGGCACGCGTCGAGGATCGCCCACCTCGTCGACTCGGCAGGGGGCCGCACCGTCCTGGGGGGGCAGGTCGACCTGGAGGTCGCCACGGCCGCACCCACCGTCATCGTTGATCCTCGCCCAGATGCGCCCATTCTGGCCGATGAGATCTTCGGACCAGTCCTGCCGGTTGTGGGAGTCGACTCGCTGGACGACGCCGTCCGTCGCGTCCGGCTCGGTGGCAGGCCCTTGGCGAGCTATGTCTTTACTGAGAAGGAATCCGACGAGCAGAAGGTGCTCTCGTGCCTGGCGACCGGTGGACTGGTGATCAATCACGTGATGATGCACCTGGCGGTGAGCGACCTGCCCTTCGGAGGAACGGGGTCGAGCGGCACGGGCCGCTATCACGGCAAGTGGGGATTCGAAACGTTCAGCTATGCCAAGGCCGTGCTCCGGAAGCCGAGCCGGGGAGACCTGAGGTTCGCCTACCCGCCGTACGGACCTCTCTTTGAACGCTTGGTGAGACGGTTGCTCTGAGTCGATTCCGAGCGACCAGTCAGATAGACGGCAATGACTGCGTCACAATGGATCTCGCGCGTGTCGGCCCGTCAATTCGGTGGGATCCGGCCTCGTGCCGGTTCGGCGCCGTCGGGGCGAGTTGCCGGGGCCGACAGGGCTTGGTACGCCGTAGGACGGAAGGAACACACTGTGAAACTCAACGAGATGGTCCTGGTCAGTGTCGACGACCACGTGGTGGAGCCACCGGATCTGTTCGAGGGGCATCTACCGGCGAAGTACGTCGATCTCGCGCCGAAGTTCGTGACCAACCCCGACGGGACGAACGCCTGGGTCTACGAGGGCCAGACCATCAATAACGTGGCCCTGAACGCGGTGGCGGGTCGCCCGCCGGAGGAGTACGGCATCGAGCCCACGTCCTTCGCCGAGCTGCGGGACGGCACCTGGGACATCCACAACCGGGTCAAGGACATGGATGCGAACGGTGTGCTCGGCTCCCTGTGTTTCCCGTCGTTCCCCCAGTTCTGCGGCCAGTTGTTCGCCCGCACCCAGGACAAGGACGTCGCGCTGGCGATGGTGCAGGCCTACAACGACTGGCACATCGAGGACTGGTGCGGCGCCTACCCCGGCCGGTTCATCCCCTGCTCGCTGCCGGCGATCTGGGAGCCCGACACCCTCGCCGCGGAGATCCGCCGTACCGCGGCCAAGGGCTGCCGCGCGGTGACCTTCTCGGAGAACCCGTCGAAGCTGGGGTGGCCGTCCATCTACTCGGACTACTGGGACCCGTTCTGGCAGGCCTGCGTGGAGACCGAGACCGTCGTCTGCATGCACATCGGTTCGTCGTCGCAGATGGTGATCACGTCGCCGGATGCGCCGATGGACACCCTGATCACGTTGACACCGATGAACATCGTCCAGGCGGCCGCCGACGTCGTCTGGTCCAAGGTGCTGGTGCGTTTCCCGGGGTTGAAGATTGCGCTGTCGGAGGGCGGGATCGGATGGATTCCCTACTTCCTCGAACGGATCGACCACGGCTACAAGAAGCATCACGCGTGGACCGGCATGGACTACGGCGACCGGCTGCCGTCCGAGGTGTTCAACGAGCAAGTGCTCACCTGCTTCATCGCGGACCGTTTCGGCTTCAAGTCTCGCGAGTTTCTCAACCTGGACAACGTCATGTGGGAGTGCGACTACCCGCATTCGGACTCCGAGTGGCCGTACGCGCCCGAGGTCTTCATGGACCATGTCGACGAGGGCACCAGTGACCACGACATCGACCGGATGTCGCACCTGAACGCCATGAAGCACTTCAACTACGACCCGTTCGGCGCCTTCGGGGGGCGGGAGAACTGCACCGTGGGCGCACTGCGGTCCAAGGCGGCCGGCCACGACGTCAGCATCAGGTCGACCAAGGGACGGGTCGCCGGTGCGAAGACGCGCGCCAGCGAACTCGTGATCAGCCGGCAGAACGGGTGACAGGCACCGGCGGGAGCGTGAACCGTGCCTAGAGCAGCTGAAGCACGAGACTGGGCGGCCTCGGGAGGACTGCGCGGAATCGGCAACTCCCTGTACACGCCGTTCGGGGGAACTGACGGCGACGACATCGACTACGACGCCTACCGGTCCCTGGTCAGATATTGCGTAGGTGACCTCGCGCATCCCATGCTCTGGCTCACCAGCGGACTCGCGGAATGGTGGTCGCTCACGCTCGCGGAGCGGAAGACGCTCGTGGAGGTGGCGACCGAAGAGGCGCGCTCGATCGCGCCCGGAACGGTGATCCAGGTCTGCACGACCGCTGGCTCTGCCAAGGAGACCGTCGAGCTGACCCAGCACGCCCAGGACTGTGGGGCCGACATCTGCTTCCTGCAGACCCCGCCGATGGAGGTGCATGCGGGTGATGGTGTCCTTCGGTACTTCCAGTACGTGGCGGACCGCACGGACATCGCGCTCGGCATGTTCAACTCTCCGTCGTCCGGCTACGTCCTGACCCCGGCGGAGTGCGCAGAGATCCACCGCCGCATCCCGGCTGTCGTGGCGATCAAGGAGGGCAATCTCGAACACTGGCGCAGCAGCGCCCTGCACGGTCTCGCCCCTGAGCTGATCATCTGGGAATGCGATCTGATCGTGTACCGGGCGGGCTGGCTGCAGCAGGGCATCGTCACACCCGCCCAGCTGGGCACCACCGGGTACCTCCAGGAGACGCCGGAGCGGCGCCTGATCTCGGAGTACTGGAACCGGATCTGGGCAGGGGAGATCCGGGAGGCCATCGACTGGGCCAAGGAATCCGGCATGGATCAGCTCGGTCGGGACCTCGGAGGAGTCTTCACCCGGTACCCCGGGCGGCCGTCGTACTTCACGCACTGGGGAGGGGCGTTCCGGTACGCCGCCTCCGTGATCGGGCTGCCGGTCGGGGACTACCCCCACTCTCGTCCGCCCCAGGACGTCCTTCCCGAACAGTTCAAGCCGCAGATCAAAGCCGCCTACGAGAACGCGGGTCTGGTTCGAGAGCCCGTTGCGGCGAGATGAGGCCGTCCGGGAGTCGGGAGCCGATGAGCACGTCGCGCGAGCGCGAGATCGGACAGCGTCTACGGAAATTTCCCCAAATCCTCGACTGCGCTTCAGTAATCTTGAAACGACTGTGAGATATGTCTTGCATTTATGTTACCTAATTGGGAAACTTGACGTGCAAGCCACGCGGTGGCCGCGGTCGAGGGAGACTCTCATGGCATCGGTCGAAAGGGAACGTGCAGGGTGTTCGCGGCACGGACTGGACATTTCGAGCACGGAGTTCTGGTCCAGGCCCTTCGACGCGCGAGAGTCCGTCTTCGAGAAGCTGCGTGAGCAGCCGGGGCTGACCTGGCACGAGCCGCTGGAAACCGATGTTCCCCATGATGAGCCCGGTTTCTGGGCGGTGACCCGGCTCGAGGACATCCGGCACGTGAGCATGAACAACCAGCTGTTCGCCTCGGGTGAAGGTATCTCGGTCAGTCCGATACCCAAGGAGTTCCAAGAGCCGGCAACCTTCTTCTTGATGATGGACCCGCCGGAGCACACGCTCTATCGCAGCCTCATCAGCGCCGCGTTCACGCCCAGACAGGTGCGGCGGCTCGAGGACCAGATCGCTACCAATGCCCGAAAGATTGTCGGAGACATCGTGCATGCGGGCCGGATCGACTTCGTGTCGGAGTGCGCGGCCCTTCTGCCCATGTGGACCATCTGCGACATGATCGGCGTCCTGCCTGAGAGGAGGCGGGATGTGATCAGGGCCGCGGAGGTGCTCTTCGCGGGGCGAGACGATCAAAGCCCCGACGAGGTTGACACGATAACTTTCCTGCTCAACCAGATCCTGCTCCTACGGGAGTCGGCGGTCGAGATCGCCCAGGCGCGTCGTGCGCACCCGCAGGACGACCTGATGACCAACATTGTGCAGGCCGAAGTGGATGGTCGGCGGCTCACCGACGAACAGATCGGCGCCTTCATGGTGCTGCTGTGTTCCGCCGGAAGCGACACCACCAAGCAGACCGCTTCGCACGCCATACTGGCTCTGGCGCAGCATCCGCAGCAAAGGGAGTGGCTGGCTGCCGACCTGCCCGGCCGGCTCGGCACGGCCGTGGAGGAATTCGTCCGGTGGGCCACCCCTGTCATGACCTTCGCGCGAACGGTCACGGCTGATACCGTGCTCGCGGGAACTCAGGTTCGAGCCGGTGACAAGTTGGGGCTCTTTTACTGTTCCGGAAACCGTGACAAGGCTGCGTTCGATCAGCCTGAACGATTTGACGTGGGGCGGCAACGAAACGCCCATGTGGGATTCGGGGGCGGCGGAGCACATTTCTGTCTCGGCAATTCACTGGCCCGAACTCAGTTGCGGTGCCTGTTCACGGAACTGTTGACCCAGTCGTCAAATGTCGAGGTGGGTGAGCCGACCTGGTTGTTGCCCCACACGTTCGTCCACGGGGTCAAATACCTTCCTGCGAAACTGGACTAGATTCCCTCCAGGTGTGCCGTCGGAGGTAGCCGGCGAAGCGGCGACACCGGTCCGTCGAGAGTGTGGGGGGCGGCGCCGGCGACGAGCGCCGGCGCCGCCCCACGGCTCACTTGGGCTGGAAGCGCAGGGCTCCGTCGATCCGGATGGTCTCGCCATTGATGTAGTCGTTGGTGGCGATCGCCTCGACGAGAGCCGCGTACTCGTCCGGCCTCCCCATCCGCTTGGGGAACTGAATGCCACGGCCCGCGAACTCGGTCGCCTGTTCCTCCGTCATGCCCAGGAAGGCCGGGGTGTAGAACGTGCCGGGTGCGATACAGACGACCCGGATGCCGAGGACGGCCAAGTCGCGTGCCGCACTGATGGTCATGGCGACCACGCCGCCCTTGGCTGCGGCGTAGGGGACTTGCCCGATCTGGCCCTCGAAGGCCGCGATGCTCGCGGTGGTGATGATGACGCCCCGGCCGCTCTCCTCCGACGGCGCGTTCTGAGCCATCTGCTCGGCCGCGAGCCGCAGAACGTTGTAGGTGCCGACCAGGTAGAAGCTGAGCGTCCGCTCGAACCCGTCGAGCTCCAGCGCCTTGCCGTCGCGGTTCACCACGCGGCCGGCCAGGACGGGGCCACCGTGCGGCGTCACCGTCACCCGCAGGGGCCCGAACTCCTGTGCCCGGGCGATGGCGGCCCGCAGGTCGTCCTCCGACCGGACGTCGGTGCGCACGTAGGCGACGTCCTCCTTGCCGAGCTCGTCGACCAGTGCGGATCCCTTCTCGTCGGCGACGTCCGCCACCACGACCTTGGCGCCGGCCGCGACCAGGCGGCGCGTCGTGGCTCCGCCGAACCCACCGCCACCGCCGGTCACCAGTGCGCTGACACCCGTCAGGTCCATTCGCAGGCTCCTGTTCATTGAACGACAACTGAGTTACCTTATACGGGTAATGAGGGTCACCGCCAAGGGCTGCTCACCGCGACGTGGGCCGGGGGTGGCTGGACGGCAGACGGGATGGGGATTCGTGACTGACGCAGTGATCGTGGCGGGTGCCAGGACCGCAATCGGGACCGCCTTCAAGGGGGCGCTGAGGTCGGTCAGTGCCTTCGAGCTGGCGCGCACCGTGGTGGTGGAGACGGTGGGTCGCGCGCAGCTCGACCCTGCTGCCGTGGACGACCTGGTCATGGCCGAGAATCTCTACGGCGGAGGCGTGATCGGCCGCAACGTTGCGGTGGCCGCGGGGATGACGTCGATCCCCGGGATCGCGCTCAACCGGCACTGCGCAGGAGGACTGAGCGCGGTGTCGATCGCCGCCGCCAACATCATCTCCGGCATGCAGGACGTCGCGATAGCCGCAGGGGTCAACTCGCAGTCCACGGCCCCGAGGACCACGTGGCGTGACCCGGCGAGCGGCGATGTCCATGAGTCCTGGATCTCCCCCTCGCATCCTGACGTGCCCGAGGCTCCCAACCTGGACATGTCAATCACCGTCGGGCACAACACGGCGGTCGAGGCCGGGCTGTCCCGCAAGGACATGGATGAGTGGGCGCTGGAGTCGCACCGCAAGGCCGTGGCGGCCATCGACGACGGCCGGCTGGCCGAGGAGATCATTCCGATCAAGCTCGACGGGGCCGATGGCGTCAACGTCTTCGACGTCGACGAGCATCCACGCCGCACCACCTCGTCGGAGAAGCTGGCGTCGCTTCCCGTCCTGCACCCGGAGATCGACGGCTTTTCCATCACCGCCGGCAACTCGGCCGGCCTGAACGACGCGGCGGCCGCACTGATCCTGATGTCCGCCGAGCGAGCGAAGGCCCTGGGACACGAGCCGCTGGCGAGGGTGCGCAGCTGGGCCGAGGTGGGCGTGGACCCGGTGCGAACGGGCATCGCTCCGACGGTGGCCATCCCCAAGGCCTTGGGCCGCATCGGTCGAAGCGTCCGTGACGTGGACCTCTGGGAGATCAACGAGGCGTTCGCGTCGGTGCCCGTCGCCGCGTGCCGGACGTTGCGCATCGACCCGGCCACGGTGAATCCGGTGGGTAGCGGATGCAGCCTGGGACACCCGATCTCGGCATCGGGCGCGCGCATGGTGGTCAGCCTGGTGAACGAGCTCCGCCGCCGGGGCGGCGGTACCGGCGTGGCCAGCATGTGTGCGGGCGGGGGGATGGGTGCCGCGCTTGTGCTGGACGTGACGTGAGCGGGACCGGACCGAGACAGGGAGATGGGACATGACCACGCCGCCGGGTGAGCCGGTCGTCAACGACGTCCTCGCGGGCGTCAAGGTTCTTGAGGTCGCCGCATGGACGTTCGTGCCGGCATCGGGCGCTGTGCTCGCCGAGTGGGGCGCAGATGTCGTGAAGGTCGAGCCGCGGGACGGTGGCGACCCGCAAAGAGGGCTCATCTCCTCGGGCCTGATCCCTCAGGGGCCAGGGGACGTCAACTACATCATCGAGGTGCCCAATCGTGGCAAGCGGTCGGTCGCGGTCGACCTGTCGACGCCTGGAGGGCGCGAGGTTCTGTACCGGCTGGCCGCTCAGAGCGACGTCTTCCTGACCAACTACCTCCCGGCGGTGCGGCGCAAGCTGGGCATCGACCTCGACGACCTGCGGCGCGCCAATCCGCGCATCATCTATGTCCGCGGGACCGCCCACGGGCCGCAAGGGCCGGATGCGGAGAAGCCCGGATATGACGGCGTGTCCTACTGGGTCCGGGGTGGCATCGCGGCTGCTATGACACCGCAGGGCGAGGCCCCGGTGGGTCAGCGGCCTGCTTTCGGCGACGTGATGGGTGGGCTCGCGATCGCCGGTGGCGTGGCTGCAGCGCTGTTCAAGAGGGAGCGTACGGGCATCCCCTCGGAGATCGACGTCTCGTTGCTCGGCCTCGCGGCGTGGAATCTCGGTCCCGATATCACCAGCTCCAAGGTGTTCGGCCGCGATCCTTCCCCGCTGGAGGACCGGCGGCTGGGGCCCAACCCTCTCGTCAACACCTATCGGACCGCCGACGGTCGCTGGATCACCTTGCAGATGTTGCAGATGGGGCGGCACTTCGAGAAGACGATGCACGTCCTCGGACTGGACGAGATCCTGGCCGACGAGCGCCTTCAGGACGACGCCGGGCGCTTCGAACACCGGTCGGAGATCGTCGACGCCCTGGATGAACTGTTCGCCACGCGAACGTTGGCGCAGTGGCTTCCCGTCCTGCAGAACCTCACCGGGGCCTGGAACGTGGTGCAGACCGCCTCGGAGATGCATGACGACGCGGCGGTGAAGGCCAACGGCTACATCCCGACCGTGCGAACCATGAGTGGCACCGAGTTCGGCATGCCGGTGAACCCCGTGCAGTTCGACCAGCTCCACGTCGTGCCTGGGGGAGCGCCGGAGCACGGCCAGCACACCGAGGCCGTTCTGCTGGAGCACGGACTGGAATGGGCCGATATCGAGCGCTACAAGCAGGACGATTCCATCCTATGAGGACGTCGCCGACGCACGGGGAGCTGGACTTCGACCCGTTCTCCGACGCGTTCTTCCTGGACCCCTACCCCACCTATCGGAGGATGCGCGACGAGGCCCCCGTGTTCCACAGCAGCAGGTGGGACTTCTACGCCCTGAGCCGCTACGACGACGTCGCGCTCGGCCAGAGGGACTTCGAGACGTACTCATCGGCGTTCGGGATCGATCTGGCGTCGGTCCAGCAGGGGCGTCGGGTGCGGCACCCGAGCATCATCATGATGGATCCTCCGGACCACCGGCGGATGCGTTCACTGGTCAACCGGGTGTTCACCCCTCGCGCCATCACCCGACTGGAACCGCTGGTGCGGCAGACGATCGGCACGTTCCTGGGACGCTGCGATCCCGAGAGCTTCGACGCGGTGGCCGACTTCGCGGCGCTCTTCCCGCTAGAGATCATCAGCCAGATGATGGGCGTGCCGGAGCAGGACCGCCAGCAGGTCTACGTCTGGCTCGACGAGCTGCTGACCAGGAAACCGGGCAGCCACAGCGTCAGTCGTGAGGGCTACGAGGCCGGCCTGGCGATGGGCAGCTACTACTACCAATTGATCGGCGAAAGGCGCGGGCACCCGGGCGAAGACATGATCGCTGACCTGCTGCGCGTGGAGATACCCCGCGGCATCGGGGATCACTCCAGCGGCCTGACCGACGCCGAGATCGCGGGCTTCCTTTCACTAATCGTCGGAGCGGGCGCCGAGACGGTCACCAAACTGATCGGCAATGCGGTGGTCGCCTTCGCCGACAACCCGGACCAGTGGGCGTTGTTGCGCCGGGAGCCCGGGCTGGTGGCGGCGGCGGTCGAGGAATGCCTGCGCTACCAGGCGCCGTCCCAGTACAACGTTCGCCGCTGCGTACGCGACGTGCACCTGCACGGACAGACCATCCCGGCCGGAAGCCCCGTCATGATGCTGGTCGGATCTGCCAACCGGGACGAGCGGGTCTTCCCGGAGCCCGATCGCTTCGATGTCCGCCGCGGGCCGGATCTGGGCCGGCACATCGGGTTCGGGTACGGCATCCACAGCTGCCTCGGGGCGGCCCTGGCCCGGCTGGAGTCCCGGATCGCCCTGGAGTTCCTGCTGGACTTCATCCCGGAGTTCGACGTGGACCGTCAAGGTCTCCGGCGGGTCGCCATGACCAATGTGGCCGGGTACTCCCGTGTCCCGGTTCGCGGGGCCCGATCCGGCGATCGCCGGCCGGAGGAGCCGGAGGGGGATCGTTGGATCCAAGACAGGCTCTGAGTCCTACGGAGTCGAGCCCTCCGGCACCTCGTTCGACGGCACCGCCGGCTGTCAGAGGATGGTAGGAGCGCCACGCCGTATCGGCATGTCGCTCGCGGCTCAGGCACAAGGAGGTCCGTCCCGGTGACGCGACAGGTTGGCGAGATCCGGATGCTGGTCGACGGAGAGCTGTGCGCCAGTTCGTCGGGCGCGACGTTCGACAACGTCAATCCCGCGACCGAGGAAGTGCTGGGCGTCGTCGCGGACGCAACGGAGCACGACATGGACCGGGCGATCGCCGCGGCCCGCCGGGCCTTCGACGAGACGGCCTGGTCGCGCGACCATGCCTTCCGGGTCCGATGCCTGGAGCAGTTGCAGGCCGCGCTGGTGGCGGAGCGGGAGGAGATCCGTGCCGAACTGGTGGCAGAGGTCGGGACGCCCGTACTGCTGACGTACGGGCCCCAGCTCGACGCTCCGCTCTCGGAGGCCCTGCTCTGGCCAGCGGGCAGGATCGCGGACTACCCCTGGGAGCGTCCGATCGCGAACGGCTCGGCCTTCGGGATGGCGTCCCGCCGGGTAGTGATCAAGAGGGCCGCCGGGGTCGTCGGCGCGATCACTCCCTGGAACTACCCTTTCGAGATCGCCCTGGCCAAGCTGGGCCAGGCCCTTGCGACCGGCAACACGGTGGTGCTGAAACCTCCCCCGGACACGCCCTGGACGGCGACCCGGATCGGGCGTGTGATCGCGGAGTCCACCGACATCCCGGCCGGTGTGGTGAACGTCGTCCCGTCGGCCGATCACGCCCGCGGCGAGCAGCTCGTCACCGACTCACGGGTCGACGTCATCTCCTTCACCGGATCGACCGCCACCGGCCGGCGGATCATGGCTCACGGATCGCCGACGCTCAAGCGCCTGTTCCTGGAGCTCGGAGGGAAGTCCGCGCATGTGGTCCTGGACGACGCGGACTTCGACGCCATGCTGGCCAACGTCGCGTTCGGCGCGTGTGCCCACGCCGGGCAGGGCTGCGCGATGTCCACCCGGTTGCTGCTCCCGCGGTCCCGGTACGAGGAGGGGGTGAAGGTGGTCACCGACGCGTTCACCAGCGTCAGGTATGGCGACCCGACCGACGCAGGCGTCCTCCAGGGACCGCAGATCAGTCTGCGTCAACGCTCTCGGGTGCTCGACCTCATCCAGGCCGGGCTGGACGAGGGAGCCCGCCTGGTGACCGGCGGGCAGCGTCCCGCTCATCTGGACCGGGGGTGGTATGTCGAACCGACCCTGTTCGCGGACGTCGACAACCGGATGCGCATCGCGCAGGAAGAGATCTTCGGTCCGGTTCTCGTAGTCATTCCCTACCAGGACGACGACGACGCGGTACGGATCGCCAACGAGAGCATCTACGGGCTCTCGGGGATGGTCAGCAGCGGCTCCGTCGAACGTGCCCTGGAGTTGGCCATGCGGATCCGCACCGGCACGATGGCCGTCAACGGTGCTCCCTGGTACGGCGCCGACGCGCCGTTCGGCGGATTCAAGGCGAGCGGTATCGGTCGGCAGAACGGCGTCGAGGGCCTGGAGCAGTATCTGGAGACGACCACGATCGGCATGCCGTTGTGAGCGTCGTCCCTGACACCCGCACCCGTCCCTCGCCCGAGGTCTCGCCGTGGAACCGCCCCTTCTGGACCGGCGGCGAACAGGGGGAACTGCGCCTGCCGCACTGCGGTTGCTGCTCGGCCTTCGCGCATCCCTCCATGCAGGTCTGCCACGTGTGTGCGGCGGACCTGACCGAATGGCGTGCGGTGGGCGGGGCCGCCACGGTCATCGGGGTCACCGTCAACCAGCAGGTCTTCAGCCCGGACTTCGCGCCGCCGTACGTGATCGCGGTCGTCGCGCTCGACGACGCCCCCATCGTCCGGCTCACCACCAATCTCGTGGACGTCGAAGCCGATGAGGTGCGCGTCGGTCTGCGCGTCCAGGTGCGGTTCACGGAACGGGCCGGCGTGTGGTTCCCCGTCTTCGCGCCGTCGGGTGAGCCCGACGCCGACGTGCGACCGCTCGTCCCGCCACCGACCGTCCCTGTCCGCCCGGTGCCGGCCGGACGCCGATTCGTTGACCGGTTCGAAGACCGGGTGGCGATCACCGGTCTCGGCATGTCCCAGATCGGGCGTCGGCTGGGGCGTGCGCCCCTCAGCCTGACCGTTCAGGCCTGCCGCGCCGCGATCGAGGACGCCGGCCTGACGCCGGACGACATCGACGGCCTGTCCACGTATCCGGGCCCGCTCGGCGGTGCCGGCGTCACCGAGGGTGGCGTGAGCAGCGTCGAGGAGATCCTGAGGATCCGTCCGGTCTGGCACAACGGGGCTTTGGAGACTCCCGGGCAGGCCGGATCGGTGCTGGCCGCGATGCTGGCGGTCGCCTCGGGCCTGTGCCGGCACGTGCTGTGCTTCCGTACCGTCTGGGAGAGCACGCGCACCGACCTGTTGCGCACCGGTCTGTTGTCACCTCCGGTGTCCGGCCCGGTGTCCGGGGCGATGCAGTACAGGCTTCCGTTCGGGGCCTTCAGCGCGGCGAACTGGATCGGCATGATGGCGTCGAACTACTTCGACCGCTATCGCTGCGGTCGCGAGACCCTGGGTTGGATCGCCCTCAACGGCAGGCGCAACGCCGCCCTCAACCCGGACGCCATCTACAGCAAACCGCTGACCATGCGGGAATACCTGGACGCCCGCACGATCAGCACGCCCTTCGGGCTCTACGACTGCGACGTCCCGTGTGACGGCTCGGTGGCCATCGTCGTGTCCGCGTCGGAGACGGCCGGCGACCTCCGACGCGCTCCGGTCCGGGTCGAGAGCGTGGGCTCGCAGATCAGCGAGCGCCCGTCATGGGACCAGGGCACGTTCACCCACCTACCGGGAGTGTTCGGGCCGGCGGCGCACCTGTGGAGCCGGACGTCGATGCGGCCCTCGGACGTCGACGTCGCCCAGATCTACGACGGGTTCTCGTTCAACTGCCTTTCCTGGCTGGAGGCGCTCGGCTTCTGCGGCGTGGGCGAGGCCAAGGACTTCCTCGACGGAGGCAGCCGGATCGCCCCGGACGGTGACCTGCCCGTGAACACCCACGGCGGCCAACTCTCGGCCGGTCGGACCCATGGCTACGGGTTCCTGCACGAGGCCGTCGTCCAACTGCGCGGTGACGCGGGCGAACGGCAGGTGCCGAGGGCGCGGACGGCCCTGGTGGCGATCGGCGGGGGCGTTCCGGCCGGCTGTTTCCTGTTGCGCCGGGAGTGACGTCGGTGCCGGACGTCGCGGCCCGGCACCGCTTCGAGGCTTCGCGAAACGTCGTCACCAGTTCCGTAGTCGCATAGATCAGGAGCAACGATGGGAAAGATCCGTCCGGCCCGGGTCGGACTGCTGATCGACTACGTGGCCGAGTCAGGGTCCGGTGATCCCAACCTGTTGCGCACCTTCGAGATGGTGGCCGAAGACTTCGTGGTGCGCGGGCTGATCGAGCGGCCGGTCGAGTTCGTCGTTCGTTCGGCGGACGGCCTGCCGACCGGGTCGTTCCGCGATGTGCGGGAGGCCTTCGACGATCTCGTGGAACAGGACGTCCTGGCGATCTTCGGTCCCTACGTGAGCGAGAATGCGGTGGCCCTGGCCCCCTACGTGGAGCGCCTCGCGGCCGTCCCGTGCATCAGTATCGCGGCGAGTGAGAGTCTGCTCGGCGAGTGGATGTTCGCGCTGCCCTCGGGATCCCTCGAGGAGGAGCCGATCATCATCGCGAACGTGGCTCGGTTCGACGGCTGCACCTCGGTGGGCATCGTGTTCGAGTCGTCCCTCATCGGCGAGCAGTATCTGCGATCCGCGCGGGTGGCGTTCGCGGAAGCCGGACTGGAGATCACCGGCGAGACGCCGGTGCCGCAGGTGCCGCAGGTGCCTGCCCAGAAGGTCGACGCCATGAGAATCCTCGCCGAGGGTAACCCGGACGCTCTTCTGCACGTGGGTTTCGGGTTGGGCGCGATCGGCATCAACGACGCCCTGGCCGAGGTGGGCTGGGAGCCTCGCCGGTACACGACCACCGCCTTCGAGTTCGCCTCGAGGACGGGCGAGTGGCGTCATCGGTTCGCGGGCTGGACGGGGCTCGACCAGTACGACGAGCGAAACCCGGTGGCGCAGGACTTCTTCGACCAGTTCCAGAAGCGCTACGGCGAACGGCCGGAGTACTTCTTCCCGCTGGTCGCCTACGACGCCGCCCGGACGATTCTCCGCGCCCTCGCGCAGGCCCGTCCGCTCACGGGCCGCGGCGTCAAGGAGGGGCTGGAGCGGGTCAAGATGCTTCCGGCGGCGACCGGTGCCCCGGGAACCCGGCTGCGATTCGGTCGATTCATCCGTCAGGGTTGGGTGGGCAGCGAGTTCCTGGTCGCGAGAAGGGTTCTCAGCGACGGCTCGGCGATCGTCACGCACGGCACGATCGAGGGACTGGTCGGCGACCCGCCAGCAGCGGCGCCCAGGGCCGAGAACGCACCGGCTACTCGGGGATCGGTGGCGAGATGACCAGCACGTCGAAGGCCACGTCGCCGGTCTCCAAGCTCGATTTCGCCAATCAGCCGCCGCGCGTCGCCGGGCGACAGGGAGCCCACGCGCAGCAGGCGAATCACGCGTTGATGGAGCGCGGATCGGTGGGATGGGACGGCCATGTCATGGTCTCCTCCCGGGCCCTGGTCGATCGGGCGTTGAAGGGCCGCGGAAGGCTGTCGTCGGCGAACCTCGTCGAACAGGGCAACACCCTGCCCCTCATCCCGCTGAACATCGATCCACCGGATCACGCGCGATACCGGGCGATCCTGGATCCGCTGTTCTCGCCTCGCCGGGTGGAGGCGATGGACGGCGACATCACGGCCCGGGTGAACGACCTCATCGATACCTTCGCCGAGCGGGGATCCTGCAACTTCACCGACGAGTTCGCCGAACTGCTTCCGTCGTCCATCTTCCTGGGGCTGATGGGACTGCCGTGGGAGGACCTGACCACCCTGATCGGGTTCCGCGACGGCCTGCTGCGCCCGGGGGGCCCGCAGTCCACTGCGGCAGAGCGCTCGGCGGAGCAGCGTGCGACGGCGCAGCGCGTCTACCGCTACTTCACCGACGTTCTCGCCGATCGACTGGCGGCACCCGGTGACGACGTCCTGTCCAGCCTGATCACCGCCGGGGGCCGGGGTTCCCGGCTGACCCGGGACGAGATGCTGTCGATCTGTTTCGTGCTGCTGACGGCCGGCCTGGACACCGTGACCGACTCGCTGACGTGCTTCTGGGCCTTCCTGGCCCGGAACGCGGAGCACCGCCGGGCGATCGCCGAGGATCCGCGGATCATTCCGGATGCTGTCGAGGAGCTCCTGCGCTGGGAGACTCCGGTGCCGGCGGTCGTGCGCTGGTCCCCGGAGGAGGCGCAGTTCGGCGACCACGTGGTCCGGCCCGGACACCACGTGGTGGTGAACGTGAGTGCCGCGAACCTCGACCCCGCGGAGTTCGACGGTCCGATGTCGGTGCGCTTCGACCGCAGGCCCAACCGACACCTGGCCTTCGGTGGCGGGGTGCACCGCTGCCTGGGGTCCCACCTGGCCCGCCGCGAGTTGCGGATCGCCCTTCGCGAATGGCATCGGCGGATCCCGGAGTACGGGCTGAGTCCCGGCTACCGGGTGACCTATCTGCCTCCGCTTCGGTTCGTTCCGGACCTCCAGCTGTCGTGGCCGGCGTCTTGAACCGCCCTCGGGTCGTCCAGTGGGCCACCGGTGCGACGGGACGCCTGTCGCTGCGGGCCCTGATGGAGTCGGCCGAGGTCGAGCTCGTCGGAGTCCGCGTCTACAACCGCGACAAGGTGGGCGTCGACGCACGCCGGCTCGCAGGCCTGCCGGCGACAGGTGGCTCGGCCGGCGTCGTCGCCGTCGACACGACGGCCGGCGTCCTCGCCGCGCGGCCGGACGTCGTGCTCTACATGGGAGCGGTCGAACGTCACCGCGATACCTGCTTCGCCGAGGTCGCCGATCTCCTTGCCGCCGGCGTCGACGTCGTGGCGACCGGGAGCACCTTCATCGACGCCGACATCGTTGACCCCGAGGGTGCGCAGACCCTGCGCTCCGCCGCTGCGCGGGGCGGCAGCACCTTCCTCGGTGTCGGGCTGTTCCCCGGCTTCTGGGGCGAGGTACTCGTTCCCGCCCTGAGCCGCCTGTCGGCACGGAGCTCCACCATCACCGTGCGGGAGTCGCTCTGCTACGCGGGATATCCGAGTACATCCATGATCTTCGACGTGATGGGATACGGCAGGGCGCCCGATGCGGACTCGGTGCTGGCTCGGGCCCCTCAGCGGGCGGGAGGTCCCTTCGCCGCAACCGCGAACGTCATCGCCCGGTCGCTCGGGCTCGAGCTCGGGCCGGTGAAGGGGTTCCGGGAGACCGCGACCACGTCCCGTCAGCTCGACGTGGCCGCCGGCACGGTCGGTGCGGGCACGGTGGGGGCGATCAAGCTAGGGGTGCGAGCCGATTGCGGCCCGACGCAGATCGCCGTGGAACACGTCACGTGGATGGCGCCGGACGTGGCGCCGGAATGGTCCCGCCGCGAAGGGTACGAGATCGAGATCGATGGAGCCCCCAGCGTGAGGTGCAACCTCGTGCTCGGTCTCCATGGCGAGGATCACTCCGAGATGGGGTGCCTGGCCACGGCCATGCACGCCGTCCACGCCATCCCGGCTGTGAGGGAGGCCGATGCCGGCCTGGTCACCCTGGCCGACGTTCGGCCGTTCGTCGGGAGGCTCCGGTGACGACACGGGTGGTGCAGTGGGCGACCGGAGCCATCGGCACGGTCCAACTGCGAGAGATCATCGATCACCCCGACCTGGAACTGGTCGGCCTGCTGGTATACAGCCCCGACAAGGTGGGCGTCGACGCGGGACGGCTGGCCGGTCGGCCCGATACCGGCGTCCTGGCCACCGACGACAAGCAGGCGATCCTCGACCTGGACGCCGACGTGGTGCTGCATGCGGCCAGCAAGTCCCGGGGCCAGGAAGCCAACACCGACGACATCGTGGCACTGCTGGAGTCGGGCAAGGACGTGATCACGACCACGTCCTACAACCACCTGCCCACCTTCGGTTCCGCGGCCCACCAGCGCATCGTCGAGTCGTGCGATCGCTCCGGAGCACGGTTCCATGCCGCCGGCGAACATCCCGGATTCGTGCTCGAGCGTCTGGCCGTGACGCTCACAGCCTTCTCGCGCCGGGTCGATCGGATCACGGTTCAGGAGTTCGTCGACTGCCGGGGCATCAGCCGACGCTCGATGCTGGTCGACCTCATGGGGATGGGGCGTCCGCCCGAGGAGGTCACCCTCGAGTCGCCCACGTACCAGGCGATCTCGCTCCAGTACGAGCAGGCCATCGGGGCCGCGGCCGACGCCCTGCGGACGGAGGTCGACGAGATCCGTCCAGAGCTGAAGCTCTTCACGTCGTCCCGCGACGTGAAGGTCGCGTGCGGCATCCTTGCCGCGGGCACGGTGATCGGCCAGATTCTCTCCTGGACCGGATACCGCTCCGGCGAGGCCATCCTGGCGTGCGAGGAGTTCTGGACCGTCACTGACGACCCCGACGACTTCGCGGGCGGGAGCCCGGGCGACATCCATCCGTTCCTCATCCGGATCACGATCGATGGTTCGCCACCCATCCGTGTGGACCTGACCGTCGGCAACGACGGTGAGACGGCCGGATCCGGTGGCCAGGTGGCTGTTGCCATGACGGCCGTCCGTTCCCTGCCGTACGTGCGGTCCGCGCCGCCCGGCGTGGTGACCCCGGCCGTCTTCGGTGCCTACCGCTCACCGTCCGCCCGGCCGGAGGCGGAGGTGGTCTCGTGACGTCGACGCGCCCTGCCATCGAAGCCGTGGCGGCCCAGGTGACGCCGTGACCTCCACAACGGGTCGCCGGAGGCTTTCCGTGGATCCCGAGCGGTGCACCGGCCACGGTCGTTGCTACGACCTGGACACCGGCCTGGTCCAGGCCGACGAGGCCGGCTACCCGATCGTGGCGATGGCGGAGCTGACCGAATCGTGCATGTCGGACGCGTGGGCGCTGGTCGCGGTCTGCCCGGAGCAAGCGATCTCGGTGACCGATTCATAGGAAGAAGGGGCACAGGATGGCCGGAGTCGACGGACGTCAGACAGGGCGGGAGCCCGACTCCCAGGAGATGGCCGGACGGCGTATCGCCGTCGTCGGAGCATCCAGCGGTCTGGGCCGTTGCCTGGCGCTGGGCATGGGGGAACGAGGCGCACGAGTGGCCATGCTGGGTCGCCGTACCGATCGCCTGCGTGATGCGGTGGCCCAGTTGCCCGCGGGTTCGTTGGCTGTGACGTGCGACGTCACCGATGAGGCCGGGTGCCGGGCCGCGCTGGACGACGTCGTCCGCGAATTCGCCGGGGTCGATGCACTGGTGTATTCCGCAGCCGTCTTCCCGGTCATGCCCCTGGCCAAGACGGATGCCGCCACGTGGACGCATGCCTTCGCCACCAACGTCACGGGAGCCGCGATCGCGACCGCCGCGGTGCTGGAGGAACTGACCGCTGCACGCGGATGCGCCGTGTACCTGAGCTCCATCAGTGCGACGGTAAGGCCGACCTGGCCGTTGATCGGCGCGTACGTCAGTAGCAAGACCGCCCTGAGCGCCATGGTCGATGCCTGGCGGGTGGAGCATCCGGACGTGGGTTTCACCGTGCTCAACGTGGGCGAGTGCGGGGGAGGGAAGGGTCCTTCGGCGACCGAGATGCTGCGGCACGCGGATCCCCGGTACTCGTCGCTGGCGGTGGAGTCCTGGCTGGCCTCCGGTGCCATCAGCGGGAACCTGGTCGGTGCCGATGACCTGGTGTCCGCGGTGGCTGGCCTGCTGCGTTGCGGGCCCACGGCATCGCCGTCCAGGGTCGACCTGGTTCCCCGGGCCAAGACTGCGCCGACATGGGACTGATCGACGGAGCAGTGCCGCCAGGCCGCGTCCCTCGTCACCGGAACGTGATTCCCGATTGCCGCGGGCGCGGTCTTGCGTCGTGAGGATCGTGCGATGACTCCAGAAGAAGCGTGTGGCCGAGAGGAAATTCGACGAATCCAGACCGAATACACGCTGGCGGTTGACACCGGCCGGATCGACGACCTGCTCGATACGTTCGTGCCCGACGGCGTCATGGACGTGATGGGGACCGAGTACCGGGGGCACGCGGAGATCCGCCGATTTCTGACGGGTGTGGGGGCGGGACGCGATGAGCGACGGTCGGCGCCGTCCTTCGTCCGCCACCATCTCACGACCCAACAGATCGAGATCACCGGCCCGGGGGGAGCACGGGGACGATGCTACTTCCTGGTGCTGACCGCCGACGGACTTGATCACGCAGGGCGGTACTCGGACCGGTATCGCAGGACGGCCGGGAGATGGCTGATCGAGCGCCGGAAGATCACAGTGGATTGGGCGGTCGCCCACAGCGCCGCCGCCACGCTCCTGGGCTCGTCGCACGAGCGAGGGACGTGAGGTCATGCACTTCTTCATCGACTATCCCGTGTCCTCGCGGGACGGGGGGGCCTGGCTCGTCCCCGGCAACATGGCGGAGTTCGCGCGGGTGGCCGAGGCGAGCGGTGTGCGGGCGATCGCTCTGACCGACCATCCGGCGCCGTCGCGCAAGTGGTTGGACCGGGGGGGCCACGACACCCTCGATCCCTTCGCGGGCCTGTCCTTCTTCGCCGCGCATACCTCGTCGTTGCGGCTGATGACGTATCTGACCGTGGTGCCCTATCGCAATCCCTTCCTTCTGGCCAAGGCCATGACGTCGGTCGACGTGCTCTCTGGAGGTCGGGCCACGTTCGTCCTGGGGACGGGGTACCTGCGCTCCGAGTTCGCTGCTCTGGACGCGGACTTCGACGAGCGGAACGCGCAGTTCGACGAGGCGATGGCGGTGGTCCGCGGCCTCTTCGCGTCGCCTGGGGAGTTTCATCACGAGGGCTCGTTCTACCAGGGGCTCGGGGTGACGTTGTCTCCTCCGCCGGTCCAGCGGCCGTCGCCCCCGCTCTGGTTGGGTGGCAATGCCGCTCTGGTCCGGAAACGAGTGGCGGAGTGGGGTGACGGGTGGGCGCCGCTCACCCTCGGAGGGACGGCGGCCGCCGGGGTGTCGAGGACGTCGCCGATCCTGTCGCTGGATGAACTCGCCGGCCAGATCCTGAAGATCCGCGAGGACATGACGAGGATCGGCCGCGACCCTGACCGGTTGCAGGTCGCGTCGCCCGGCATGTCACCGGTCGACCCGGCCGCAGGGACGGAGGAGAAGCTCGACCACATGGCGCGTCTGGCGCGGGCCGGAGTCACCTGGTCCACCGTGCCGATCGACAAGACCTGCTTCCCACGGGCCCTGGAGCAGCTGCAGCACTTCGGCGAATCGGTCATCCCTCACGCCCTGGCACGGTGACAGGGTCGGACACCCTGGACGACGCGCATGTCGGTCCCATCGCCAGGTGGGTGGCCAGCCAATCGCACAGTGCGTACCATTCTCGGGTAATGAGACTTTCATAGACCAGGCCGGGTGGCCGACGACCGAGCAGCAACCTGGAGTGATCAGACGATGCCCGTCTCGCTGAACTTCCCCGTGTTCGACGCGGACAACCACATGTACGAGACTCAGGACGCGCTCACCAAGTTCCTGCCGCGCGAACACCAGGACAAGATCGCGATCATCGATATCCGGGGTCGCAAGCGACTCATGATCAATAACCGGGTGAGTCACATGATCCCCAATCCCACGTTCGAGCGCGTGGCCGCGCCGGGCAGCGCCGAGGCCTACTTCCGGGGCAGGAACCCCGAGGGCAAGACCTTCAAGGAGTTCGTCGGCAAGCCGATCGAGTCGCCCGCGGCCTTCCGCGACCCGGCTCCGCGGCTGGAGCTCATGAGCGAGCTGGGCATCGACTACACGGTGATGTACCCGACGCTGGCCAGCCTGATCGAGGAGCGCACCCGCGACGAGGTGGAGCTGACGCACGTGATGATCCACGCCCTGAACGAGTGGATGCACGAGCACTGGACCTTCAACGTCGAGGGCCGCATCTTCGCCACCCCCGTGATCACCCTCCCGAAGGTCGACGAGGCCGTGAAGGAGTTCCACTGGTGCCTGGAACGGGGGATGAAGACCTTCCTGGTCCGCCCCGCGCCGGTTCCGGCGGGTGCCGGCCGGAGCCGGTCCATGGGCCTGCCGGAGTTCGACCCCTTCTGGGCCGAGGTGGACAAGGCCGGAATCCCTGTCACCCTGCACGGGTCGGACACCGGATACTCGCGGCACCTGATCGAGTGGGAAGGTGGGGACGGCGAGTTCACCAGCTTCCTCCCCAACCCGCTGCGTGACATCGTGCTCGGCCACCGCGACATCATGGACGCGGTCGCGGCCCTGATCTGCCACGGTGTGCCGTCGCGCTTCCCCAACCTGAAGTTCCTGATCATCGAGAACGGCAGCGACTGGGTGCCCTTCCTGATGCAGCAGTTCGAGCG
>NZ_CDWTMG010000025.1:0-39738 GCF_977945845.1 Frankia sp. CcMO1 | reverse complement strand
CCCGCTACGACAAGCTAGCCGTCCGCTACGAAGCAACAGTCACCATCGCCGCGATCAACGAATGGCTGCCCCGACGAACTTCCCAAACAGGCCCTAGGAAGCCAGGGCCTGGAGGTCTCCGTCCAGGGTCTGGGCTGCATGGGAATGTCAGAGTTCTACGGCGCTGGCGACGACGCCGAGTCGGTCGCCACCATCCACCGGGCGCTCGACCTCGGGGTGACGCTGCTGGACACGGCGGACATGTACGGCCCGTACCGCAACGAGGAACTCGTGGGACGGGCGATCATCGGCCGCCGGGACGAGGTGGTGCTGGCCACCAAGTTCGGCATCATCCGTGACCCCGCCGACCCGACGGCGCGGGGGATCGACGGCCGTCCGGAGTACGTACGCTCGGCCTGCGACGCCCCCCTGCGTCGCCTCGGCGTCGACCACATCGACCTGTACTACCAGCACCGGGTCGACCCGAAGACGCCGATCGAGGATACCGTCGGCGCGATGGCCGAGCTGGTCAGCGCCGGCAAGGTGCGGTACCTCGGGCTCTCGGAGGCGGCACCGGCCACCATCCGTCGTGCCCACGCCGTCGCCCCGATCACGGCCCTGCAGACCGAGTACTCGATCTGGTCCCGCGAGCCGGAGGCCGAGATCCTGCCGACCCTGCGGGAACTCGGCATCGGGTTCATCTCCTACAGCCCGCTCGGGCGTGGCTTCCTGACCGGCACCTTCCGCTCGGCCGCGGACTTCGCCGCCGCCGACTTCCGCCAGCACCTGCCGCGGATGCACGGCGACAATTTCGACGCCAACCTCGCCGTGCTCGCCGAGATCGAGAAGCTTGCCGCGGAGAAGAACGTGACCCCCGCGCAGCTCGCGCTGGCATGGGTGCACCACCAGGGCGACGACGTCGTGCCGATCCCTGGCACGAAGCGGCGCGGCTACCTGAAGGACAACGTCGCAGCCACCAGCATCACGTTGACGGCCGCCGAGGCGGAGCGATTGGGCGCGGCGGGGGCGGACGTGGCGGGCACCCGCTACCCCGACATGTCATCCGTCAACGGATAGCGAGGCCCGGTCGAGTCCGCCGCGGCGGCGGGTTCCGCGTCGCCCGATTCCCCGATGGTGGCGGTGGAGTCGTGAGAACGGGAGTCGGGAGAGGAGCCGCGACGCGTGAGGTCGGCGACGAGCAGCAGACGCGGTAACCCACCCCACGCACGGTGAGAATGTGGGTGGGCGCGGACGGGTCGGCCTCCACCTTGCGCCGTAGCCGGCGCACGTGGACGTCCAGCATTCTGGTGCCGCCGAAGTGGCCGTACCCCCAGACGCGTTCCAGGAGCTGCTTGCGGGAGACGACCCGGCCACCCGCGACAGCCAGCTCACACAGCAGAAGGAACTCGGTCCGGGTGAGGTGCTGGTCCTCGCCGCGCCGGCTGACCACGCCCTCGGCCGGCCGGATCTGTAGCTCGCCGACGCTGAGCGCGCTGGCCGTCGACTGTCCCGGGCGGGCACGGCGCAGCAGCGCCCGGATCCGCGCCAGCACCTCGGCGGTGACGGGGGGAGCAGTGACACAGTCATCGGCCCCGGCCTCCAGTCCCGCGACGATCCCGGCGGGATCCGACCGCCCGGCAACCATGATGAGGGGAAGATCCCCGGCGGCGCGCAGACGGCGGCAGAACTCCAGCCCGTCGATGGCCGGGGCGCCCGCTTGCGCGTCGACCGGTTTGACCGATTTGATCTGTTTGATCGGTTCAATCAAGGCTGGGACGGTGTCCGGGCAGCCGTCCGGCGGCGGAGAGGCAGGGTCCGTGGTCGAACCCGTCCGCCGGGCCGGGACCGGGGGCAGGGCCGGGGGCAGGCGGGCCAGGAGCAGATGGACCTGGGCGGGTCGGGCGACCAGGTCGGCGAGCGCCGCCTCGCCGCTGCCGGCCATCTCGACGGCGTACCCCTCGCCGAGCAGGGCAGGGACGAGGTCTCGGTGCATGGCGGCCTCGTCGCCCACGAGCAGAAGTGTCGTCCGCACCAGAGACATTTTCCCGGATTCGCGACGGTCGGAACCGTGAGGTGGCCCGCCACCTGTCCGCCGCCGACCATCCGCCGCCCTCTGACCTTGCTGCCCTCTGACCTTGCTGCCCTCTGACCTTGCCGCACTCCGAGCTGGCCGCACTCCGAGCTGGCCGGACCCGGCGATCTCAGGCGTCGCCGGTGGGACCGTCCTCCAGGTCGCCCTCGGTGCGCAGGTACAGCTCCTGCAGCGCGTCGAGAGTCGCGGCCTCCGGATGCTCCCACAGGCCGCGCGCCGCGGCCTCCAGCAGCCGTTCGGTGATGCCATGCAGCGCCCAGGGGTTGGACTCGGCGAAGAACTTCTGGTTCTCCGGGTCCAGCGCGTAGGTTGCGGCGAGCCGTTCGTACATCCAGTCCGCGACCACGCCGGCGGTGGCGTCGTAGCCGAACAGGTAGTCGACGGTGGCGGCCATCTCGAACGCCCCCTTGTAGCCGTGCCGGCGCATCGCCGCGAGCCACCGCGGGTTCACCACCCGGGCGCGGAAGACCCGGGAGGTCTCCTCGGACAGCGTCCGGGTGCGGACCGCCTCCGGCCGGGTGCTGTCGCCGATGTAGGCAGCCGGCGCCCGGCCGGTCAGCGCGCGTACGGTCGCGACCATGCCGCCGTGGTACTGGAAGTAGTCGTCGGAGTCGGCGATGTCGTGCTCGCGGGTATCGACGTTCTTCGCGGCAATGGCGATTCGCCGATAGGCCGATTCCATGTCCTCCCGGGCGGGGATGCCGTCGACCCCGCGGCCGTAGGCATAGCCGCCCCACGTCGCGTACACCTCGGCGAGGTCGGCGTCATCGCGCCAGTTACGGCTGTCGATCAGAGGCAGCAGCCCGGCACCGTACGCCCCCGGCCGGGAGCCGAAGATGCGCAGGGTGGCCCGCCGTTCGTCGCCGTGCCCGGCGAGGTCCGCACGGGCGTGGGCGCGCACGAAGTTGTCCTCGTCGGCCTCGTCGAGGCCGACGGCGAGCCGGACCGCGTCGTCGAGCATCACCACCACGTGCGGGAACGCGTCCCGGAAGAAGCCGCTGATGCGCACGGTGACGTCGATGCGGGGCCGGCCGAGCTCGGCGAGGTCGATCGGTTCGAGCCCGCTGACCCGCCGCGACGCCTCGTCCCAGGTCGGGCGGATGCCGAGCAGGGCGAGCACCTCGGCCACGTCGTCGCCGGAGGTGCGCATCGCGCTGGTTCCCCAGGCGGACAGGCCCACCGACTCGGGCCAGGTGCCGGTGTCGGCCCGGTACCGCTCGAGCAGGGAGGTCGCCATTGCCTGGCCCGTCTCCCAGGCGAGCCGGCTGGGGATGGCCTTCGGGTCGACCGAGTAGAAGTTCCGCCCGGTGGGCAGCACGTTGACCAGGCCCCGCAGCGGCGAGCCGCTGGGACCGGCCGGGACGTAGCCGCCGTCGAGGGCGTGCAGCACGGCGGTGACCTCGTCGGTGGTCCGGGCGAGCCGCGGCACGATCTCCGTGGCCGCGAACCGCAGCACGGCCGCCACCGTCTCCCGGACCGGGTCGGTCTCCGCGTCCGCGTCCGTGCCTGCCGGGCCGTGGACTTTCCTTGCCTTTCCAGAGGCTTTTGTGTCCGGTTTATCCCTCTGGATAGGCAAAGGGGGCAAGGGGGTGGTCGCTGGCGAGGGAGGGGGGGCGAGGACGGTCGTCACCACGTCGGATGCGGCCGACGGGTCCCAGGCGCGTTCCTCCATCGCCGTTACCAGGGCGAGCGCCGTCGCTTCGGCGGCGTCGACCGCGCCGCGGGCCGCCCGGTCGTCCTCGACGAGCCCGAGGGCCTCCCGCAGCCCCGGCAGGGTGACGCGCCCCCCCCACATCTGCCGGGCCCGCAGCATCGCGAGCACCAGGTTGATCCGCGCCCCGCCGGTCGGCGCTTCGCCGAGCACGTGCAGGCCGTCGCGGATCTGCGCGTCCTTCACCTCGCACAGCCACCCGTCGACGTGCAGCAGGAAGTCGTCGAACTCGGCGTCGTGCGGCCGGTCGGCCAGTCCCAGGTCGTGATCGAGCCGGGCGGCCTGGATCAGCGTCCAGATCTGCGCCCGGATGGCCGGCAGCTTCGCCGGATCCATGGCGGCGATGGTGGCGTGCTCGTCGAGCAGCTGTTCCAGGCGGGCCAGGTCGCCGTAGCTCTCCGCGCGGGCCATCGGCGGAACCAGGTGATCGACCAGGGTCGCGTGCGCCCGACGCTTCGCCTGCGTGCCCTCGCCTGGGTCGTTGACGAGGAACGGGTAGATCAACGGCAGGTTGCCGATCGCCGCGTCGGTCGGACAGGACGCGGACATGCCCACGGTCTTGCCGGGCAGCCACTCCAGTGTCCCGTGCTTGCCCAGATGGACGACGGCGTGCGCGCCGAAGCCGCCGGGGCCGCCGGAATCGCTGGAGCCGTCGGCGAGCCACCAATAGGCGGCGAGGTAGTGGTGGCTCGGCGGCAGGTCGGGGTCGTGGTAGATAGCGACGGGGTTCTCCCCGAAGCCGCGTGGCGGCTGGACCAGCAGCACGATGTTGCCGGCCTGCAGCGCGGCGAGCACGATCTCCCCGTCCGGATTCGCGGACCGGTCGACGTACAGCTCGCCGGGCGCGGGCCCCCAATGCCGTTCGACGCTCTCCCGCAGGTCGGCGGGCAGGGTGTCGAACCACGCCCGGTACCGCGCCGCGCTGATCCGGACCGGGTTGCCGGCGAGCTGCTCCTCGGTCAGCCAGGCCGGATCCTGCCCGCCCGCGGCGATGATCGCGTGGATCAGGGCGTCACCGTCCTCGGCCGCGACCCCCGGCAGCGCGTCCGGGCCGTCGTCGGGCCCGATGTCGTATCCGGCCGCGCGCATCGCCCGCAGCAGGCGCACGGCGCTCGCCGGGGTGTCGAGGCCCACCGCGTTGCCGATCCGGGAGTGCTTCGTCGGGTAGGCCGAGAGCATGAGCGCCACTCGGCGTTCGGCCGGTGGGACGCGCCGCAGCCGGCCGTGCGCGACGGCGATGCCGGCCACCCGGCCGGCGCGTTCGGTGTCGGCGACGTAGCTTGTCAGCCCGTCCGCGTCGATCTCCTTGAAGGAGAACGGCACGGTGATCAGGCGCCCGTCGAACTCGGGGATCGCCACCTGTGTCGCCGCGTCCAGCGGGGACAGCCCGTCGTCCGACTCCGCCCAGGTCGCCCGGCCGCTGGTCAGGCACAGTCCCTGCAGGATCGGGATGTCCAGCGCGGCCAGCGCGCCGACGTCCCACGCCTCGTCGTCGCCTCCGGCGGAGGAGTGCGCCGGCTGGCTGCCGCCCGCGGCGAGCACGGTGACGATCAGCGCGTCCGCCCGCCCGAGGGTGGCGAGCAGCTCGGGTTCGGCGGCGCGCAGCGACGCGCAGTACACCGGCAGCGGATCCCCGCCGGCCCGCTCGACCGCGGCACAGAGCGCGTCGACGAACGCGATGTTCCCGGCGACGTGGTGCGCGCGGTAGTACAGGACACCGATGACCGGCCGCACCGCGACCGGCCGCACCGCGTTCCCCGCGAGGACGTCCGGGACGTCCCGGGTGGCTGAGGCGTCCGGGGTGGCTGAGGCGTCCGCGGCCCGGTCGAGCACCCCCCAGGCCGGGATGGTCACCGGCGGGGCGAATCCGGTACCGGACAGCAGCAGGGTGTCAGCGAGGAATCGGTGCAGCTCGCCGAGGTTGGCCGGACCGCCCTGGGCGAGGTAGGCGTGTGCCTCGGCGCAGATGCCGCCGGGCACGGTGGAGACGGCCATGAGCTCCGCGTCCGGGGTCCGTTCGCCACCGAGCACGACCACCGGGCGCGGGTCGGCGAGCAGCGTGTCGAGCCCCTCCTCCCAGGTCCGCCGGCCGCCGAGGATACGCACCACGACCACATCGGCACCGCTGGTCAGCGCCGGGAGATCGGCGACGGAGAGCCGGGCCGGGTTGGCGAGGCGGTAGCGGGCTCCGCTCGCCCGAGCGGAGAGCAGGTCGGTGTCGGAGGTCGACAGCAGCAGGACGACCGCGTCGACCTCCGTCTCCCCGGCTCCCGGCGTCTCCCCGGCTCCCGATGTCTCCCCGGCTTCGCGGGTGACCGTGGCCAACGGGTCGTCGGAAGGGTCGTTGGACGGATCGGTGGGAGGAGTCTGCACAGGCGACATGGTGATGCCTTTCCCGGGGGTCCATGCCCCGCGTCGGTGGCCGTGCCTGGGGCGCACTCCCCGGTGACGGTGGCGGGACCGCACCGGATCCGCACCGGATCCGCACCGGGCTTCCTCGCCGTTCGCCGCTCGTGGCCCCGTCACGATCGCAGAGAGGCGGGAGGTGTTGTCAAGCACTCGGCTGTCGTCGTGACAAAGAAACGATCAACCGGCATCGCCCGAGTCCGGCACGTATGCTCCGCCGGTGCCCACCAGTCCGCGGGAGCGTGTCCGCGACGCCTGCCCCGGTGTGCTGACGACGCATCCGGCCGCAGACGGCGCGCTCGCGCGGCTGCGGCTGCCCGGCGGCCGGCTGACCGCCGCCGCGGCGAAGACCCTCGCCGGCTGCGCGCGGGAGTTCGCCGATGGCCACCTTGAGCTCACCTCCCGGGCTAACGTGCAGCTACGCGGCCTGGCTAACGGCTTGGCCGACGGTACGGCCGAGGAGCTCGCCGCCCGGGTGAGCGCGGTCGGCCTGCTGCCCTCGACGACGCACGAGCGGGTCCGCAACATCGTGGGCTCGCCGCTGTCCGGACGTGGCGAGGCCGGGTGCCGGGACATCGCGCCGGTCGTCGCCGAACTGGACCGCCGGCTGTGCGCGGATCCGGCCCTCGCCGCGCTGCCCGGCCGGGTGCTGTTCGCCGTCGACGACGGCAGCGGGGACCTGGCCGGGCTGCCCGCGGACCTCGCGCTGCGCGCCCTGCCCTCCGGGGAGATGCTGCTGGCCGTCGCGGGCGCGACCCGCGCGCTGCGGTTGCCCGTCCACGTCGCCGTACCCGCGCTCCTCGCCGCGGCGCGGGCCTTCATCGAGGCCCGCGCGGCGGTGGGCACCGCCGCGACGGCCTGGCGGATCGCCGAGTTGCCGGGTGGACCGGGTGGACAGGACGACTTGCTCGCGGCTGCCGAGGCCGGCGCCGTTGGGATCGTCCAGGCTGCTGGAATTGCTCAGGCCGCTGGGAGCGCCACCGTTGGGAGCGCCACCGTTCGGGCCGGCGCGTGGCCCGGTCCGCATCCGCA
Source organism: Frankia sp. CcMO1 (assembly GCF_977945845.1). NCBI lineage: Bacteria > Bacillati > Actinomycetota > Actinomycetes > Frankiales > Frankiaceae > Frankia > Frankia sp. CcMO1. The sequence goes on along the minus strand of NZ_CDWTMG010000025.1, from coordinate 32,518 downwards.
GCGTGATGGCCGCCGGGCGTTGACCGTGCTCGTCCCCCTGGGGCGGCTGAGCGCCGACCAGCTCGACCTGCTCGCCGCCGCCGCGGCAGCCGGTGTCGGTGGCGGAGCGGGCGGTGCCGGCGGTGGTGAGGGTGTCGGCGGAGCGGGCGGCGCCGAAGACGGCGTCCTGGTTGTGACTCCGTGGCGGTCCGTCGTGCTCCGCGATCTCGACCCGGCCGAGGCTACCCGGTGGTCGAGGGCGGCGGCGGACGCGGGCCTGGTTGTCGATCCGGCATCATCCTGGGTCGGCGTGACGAGCTGTGCCGGTCGGCCGGGATGCGCCCGGGCGCTGGCGGATGTCCGCCGCGACGCGGCGGTGTCCGTGCGGATCCGAGCTGGCGACCCGTCGACGCCGACGCACCTGGCCGGGAGGCCGCGAGCCCTCCGGCCCGTCCCGGTTGGCCCGGCCCTCGCGCCGGTGCACTGGTCGGGCTGCGAGCGGCGCTGCGGGCAACCGGGAGGACAGGTGGTGGAGGTTGTGGCGACCGGGCCCGGCTACCGGGTCCGTCGGACGGGCCTCGGGGCCGCCGCCGCCTCCGTCGGAGCGGACGGCGGCGAGGCGACGGTCGTGTCGTCGAGCCCCGGCGACGGCCACCGTGACCTGGCCGCGGCCGTCAGGTCGGCGAGGAGTCTGGCATGAACGGCGTATCAGACATGAGCGGTATGCAACGTTACGACTACGTCCGTGACGGCGCGGAGATCTACCGCCGGTCGTTCGCGACGATCCGGGCCGAGGCGCGTCTCGACCGGCTGCCCGGTGACGTCGCCCGGGTTGCGGTCCGCATGATCCACTCTTGTGGAATGGTGGATCTCGTTGACGATTTCGCTTTCACCCCCGGCGTGGTCGCGGCGGCGCGCGCGGCGTTGCTGGACGGCGCCCCGGTGCTCTGCGACGCGCAGATGGTGGCGGCCGGCGTGACCCGCCGTCGGTTGCCCGCCGCGAACGAGATTCTCTGCCTGCTCGGTGATCCCCGGGTGCCGCAGCTCGCCGAGCGGCTGGGCACCACCCGTAGCGCCGCGGCGGTGGATCTGTGGGCGGATCGGCTCGCCGGCTCCGTGGTGGCGGTCGGGAACGCTCCGACAGCGCTGTTCCGCCTGCTGGAACTCGTCGCGGCCGGAGCTGGGCGACCGGCGGCGGTGGTCGGCGTGCCCGTCGGGTTCATCGGCGCCGCGGAGTCCAAGCAGGCCCTCGTGGATGATCCGGCCCGGTTGGAGCATCTCGTCGTGCACGGTCGGCGGGGCGGCAGCGCGATGGCGGTCGCCGCGGTCAACGCGATCGCGAGCGAGGAGGATTAATGGTGCCGTTGAAGGGCCGGCTGTGGGGAGTCGGGGTTGGACCGGGGGATCCCGAGCTCGTCACCCTCAAGGCGGCCCGCCTGATCCGTGACGCCGACGTGATCGCCTACCACAGCGCCCGGCACGGCCGCAGCATCGCCCGGTCGGTCGCCGCGAGCCAGTTGCGCGGTGACCAGATCGAGGAGGCGCTGGTCTACCCGGTCACCACCGAGACGATCTCCCACCCCGGCGGCTACCGTGGCGCGATCGACGAGTTCTACGAGGACTGCGCCAAGCGGCTGGCCGTCCACCTCGACGCCGGCCGGGACGTCGTGGTCCTCAGCGAGGGTGACCCGTTCTTCTACGGCTCGTTCATCCACCTGCACCGGCGCCTCGCCGACCGGTACCCGACCGAGGTCGTGCCGGGGGTGACGTCCCTGTCGGCGGGGTGCGCGGTGCTCGGCCGGCCGCTGGTCGAGGGCAACGAGGTCCTCACCGTGCTGCCGGGCACGCTGCCGCCGGCGGCCCTCGCCGAGCGTATCGCCGGCACGGACACCGCGGTCGTGCTCAAGATGGGGCGGACCTTCCCGGGGGTCCGGGACGCCTTCACCGCCGCGGGACGCCTCGCGGACACCTGGTACGTGGAACGGGCCACCACCTCCGGCCAGCGCATCGCCCCGCTCGGTGCGGTAGACCCGGCCACGGTGCCGTACTTCTCGCTCGCGGTACTGCCGAGCCCGGTCCGGGGGGCGGACGATCCGGCGCCGCTGCGCGCGTCGCAGGCGGACTGGGTACTGACGGCGCCCACCGTTGGTACGGCTGGCACCGTCGGTACCGACGGCACGCCCGGCGCGGGGGAGGTCGTCGTGGTGGGCCTCGGACCGGGCGCCGCGGGCTGGTTGACGCCGCAGGCCGCCGAGGCGCTGGCCGCCGCCGACGACCTCATCGGCTACGGCCCCTACCTCGACCGGGTGCCGGTCGATCCACGCCAGCGCCGGCACGCCTCGGGGAACACTGTCGAGGCCGAGCGCGCCGAGCTCGCCCTCGAACTGGCGGCCGGCGGCGTGAACGTCGCCGTGGTCTCCTCCGGTGATCCCGGGGTCTTCGCGATGGCCACGGCCGTCGTCGAGGCCGCGGCGGCGGAGCGGTTCGCGGACGTCGAGGTGCGGGTTGTGCCCGGGCTGACCGCCGCACAGGCGGTGGCGAGCCGGGTCGGGGCGCCACTCGGTCACGACTTCTGCGTGCTGTCGCTGTCCGACCGACTCAAGCCGTGGGAGGTCATCGAGCGGCGGCTGCGGGCGGCAGCCGCGGGCGACTTCGTCCTGGCGCTGTACAACCCGGCTTCCCGCACCCGTCGCCATCAGCTGGAGCGGGCCCACGAGGTGCTGCTCGAACACCGCCCCCCGGGCACGGTGGTGGTCATCGGCCGGGATGTCGGCGGTCCTGCCGAGAGCATCACCGTGACGAGCCTCGGCGCGTTCGACCCGGCCGAGGTCGACATGCGCTGCCTGCTGCTCATCGGCTCGTCGACGACCCGGGTGGTGCACCGCGGCCCCGGCCGGGACCTCGTGTTCACCCCACGTCGTTACCCGGTCACCTAGCCCCGGTCATCTAGGCCCTGGTGGTGCGACCCAGGCCACGGCGGCGTCGACATCGTCGACCGCGGTCACCCCGGGTGGCAGCGGCGGGCGGTCGACCATGACGACCGGCAGACCGAGGTCCCGGGCTGCGGCGAGCTTCGCGGCGGTCATCGTCCCGCCGCTGTTCTTGGTCACGAGGACGTCGACGCGGTGCCGGCGCAGCAGGGCGGTCTCCCCGGCGACGTCGAACGGCCCACGATCGAGGATGACGGTCAGCCGTGGCGGTACCGGGCCGGTCGGCGGTTCGACCGATCGGGCCAGGAACCAGGGCCGGTGCAGGCCGGCGAACAGGGCGAGGTCGGTTCGCCCGGTGGTCAGGAACACCCGTGGGGCCGGATCGGAATGCGGGCGCGGCCCGGGTGGGACGAACCGGTCGAGCAGAGCGACCGCGTCGGCCAGCGACGGGACCCGGCGCCAGTCGTCGCCGGGCTGCTCGCGCCAGCTCGGCCGGCGCAGGACGAGCAGCGGAACGCCGGTGGCGTGCGCGGCCTGTGCGGCATGCGTGGTCATCGTCGCGGCGAACGGGTGGGTCGCGTCGACCACCGCATCGATCCGTTCGGCCCGCAGGTAGTCGGCCAGGCCCGCCGCCCCGCCGAAGCCGCCGATCCGGATCCGGCAGGACGGTGGCAGCGCAGGCTCGCGGACCCGACCGGCCAACGAGTAGACGATCTCGATGCGCTCCGTGCCGGCGGGATCCGGGGAGCCGAGCGTGGTCGCCAGGCGGCGCGCCTCCCCGGTTCCGCCGAGCAGCAGCACACGGCATGCCCCGGTCACCGAGCCTCGGGGGCGCCCGGTCACCGAGCCCGGGGGAGGGGATCCGGGCCACGCGGCGCGGCGTTTGCCTGGGAAACCGGGGAGGCCGGGGGAACGGACGACACGCATCCGTCCGGTCCGAAGCGTTCCCGGGAGTACAGGTAGCTGTCCCGGAAACCCTCCGCGGCCAGGGCGCGACCCACGATGATCACGGCCGTCCTGGTGAGCCCCGCGGCCCGCGCCCGACCGGCGATGTCGGCGAGCGTGCCGCGCAGCACGATCTCGTCGGCCCGGCTGGCCCAGGCGACGACGGCTGCCGGGCAGTCCGTACCGTAGTTCGGCACGAGCTCGGCGACGAGCGTCTCGATACGGTGCACGGCCAGGTGCAGCACGAGGGTCGCCCCCGACCGGCCGAGGGCGGCGAGGTCCTCGCCGGGCGGCATGGGACTGGACAGCACGGCCGTGCGGGTCAGCACCACGCTCTGGGCGACGCCGGGAACCGTCAGCTCCCGGCGCAGCGACGCCGCCGCCGCGGCGAAGGCAGGGACACCCGGCGTCACGTCGTAGGCGATCCCGGCCGCGTCGAGCCGGCGCATCTGCTCGGCGACGGCGCTGTAGAGCGACGGGTCGCCGGAGTGCAGGCGGGCGACGTCGTGACCGGCGGCGTCGGCCGCGACCAGCTCCGCGACGATGTCGTCCAACGGCATCCGGGCGGTGTCGACGAGACGGGCCCCGGGCGGGCAGTGCGCCAGCAGCTCGACGGGGACGAGACTGCCGGCGTACAGGCAGACCGGGCAGGACGCGATCAGGTTCCGGCCGCGGACGGTGATGAGGTCGGCGGCGCCCGGTCCGGCCCCGATGAAGTGCACGGTCACGCCGGCCCCCGCCGGTTGTCCCCGGGCAGCTGGACGTCCCCGGGCGGCTGTACGTTCCCGGGCAGCTCGGCGGCGGGGGCGGCGGACGCTCGGCGCATGCTGCTGGGCACAACCGGGCACGCTAGCAGGACGCCGTCGGCGGCGAGCCCCCTCGGGGACGCTCCGGCACGGGCGTCGCCGGGCGTCGCGATCCGGCTCTCGCGCACCGACGGGAAGCCGGACACCGCCCTCCGGAACGTCAGAGAGACCGCGGCCGCCGCGCCGCCACCCCCTCACCGGTTGCGGCGCGGGCCGTGGCCGCGGGCCGTGACCTGCGCCGCGTCCTCGTCCCTGCCAGCGGACGCCGGCTCGGTCCGTACCGGGTCACCCGGCGACGGGTCGGGCCGCGACGGGTCGGTCGGCGTGCCGTCCTCGTCGGAGCCGGCCCGCGCGACGGTGGCCGGGGTGCCGGTGCACAGCGGCGGTAGGGTGGTCGACCCCCGAACCGTCGCGGGCCGGAAGATCCGTCGTTTCCGCCACACGAACAGTCCGGCCGCGACGGCTAGGACGCCGCGGCCGTTGATCGCGTAGAGCGCGATCCCGCCTTCGTACTGCAGGATCGCGGCCACCAGCGCCAGCAGGCCCAGGAGAGCCGCTGGATGGCGACATCCGCGCAGCGCGTACTCCAGCCGGGCGAGGACGAATCCTCCCAGAGCCGCGAGGGTCACCATCCACGGCGGACCGCCGATGGGCAGCAGCTCGCCGAGCTGGGTGGGCAGGCGGTCGAACGCGTTGGTGATCCCGTAGGTGGCGGACAGGCGCGTCTTGAGGGAACGCGACTCCAGGTCGGAATTCAGTTTGTCGGGATTGAGAAAACGCGGGACGGCGATGTTGACGTCGTTCCACAGGGTTACCGGGCCGATGGGCGGAGAACCGTCGCGGAGCCGTCGCAGGATTATCGACGGGTAGGAGTTCCCGTCCAGGCGGACCCCGAGGTCTCCCACTTCGCCCGGGTTTATCCCGCGTTCCGGATGGGTCAGACCGGCGGCCAGGGCCTGCAGGCGCTGCTTGGGACCCACGCTGTACCCGAATACCTGCCGGCCCGCGTCCGCGCGTGCCCCGTAGATGACGACGTAGGCCAGAACCACGAGCGCGACGACCGAGACGAGCTGCCGTCGGCGTATGGGAATCCCGACGATGGACAGTAGGTAGATCACCGCGCCCGCCGCTATCGCCACCGGCAGCCGCTGCCCCGCCAGTGTGTGCAACGTGCACTGGACGCCGAGTACCGGGAGGAATCCGCGGCCCTTCGTCCGCACGAGCACGGCGAAGCTTCCCAGGGCGAGGCCGACGACCAGGAACTGCGTCGCGAAGCCGCTGACGAGGTAGGGACTGCCGGTGACCGTCGAGGGGTCCGCGTCGCCGGACGAGGTGTTCCTGCCGACCGCTGTCACGGCCACCGCAGCCAGGGCCAGCGGAGTCAGGACCCGCCAGTCGAAGAAGTCCAAGACTTCCTCCCGGCGGAAACCGGTGGACGGCGGCGTGCGCTGGGTCGCGAAGCGATAACCGGAAGCGAACGCGAGCAGGGAGAACCCGACCAGAACGGTGTAGGCCGCGACGTCGGACTCCGTGGTCAACAGCCGGTTGTCACTGTAGGACGGCACCAGGACCTGCAGGACCTCCGTCACCCCGTGGTAGGCGATGGCGGCACCGACGAACATCAGCCCGAGACTGGACACGGCGTGCCGGCCCCGACCGCGAACCACCACGACCAAGGCGAGCCCCTGCAGCAGCAGGCCCAGCGCTAGCGTGGCCGACACGCCGCACCTCCGCCCGTCGTGCCGGGTACTCTCCGGGGAGCCCCGGTCCGAATGGTGACCGGCCCGGGCGACCCGAACCGCGCCATCCTTCCCGCATGGTGAACAGGCTTGATAAATCCGTTTACAGACGATCTCTGAACGGCCGCCGTTGCACGTCTGCTTCCGGTGTTAGGCTGAAGACCGTCGACCGGACAGCTCCGCGTGCTGCCCATGAACATCTCCGGACCGATCTCTACCGGGCCGCAGCCCAGATCTTCGTCGACCTCGTGGAGTACACCGACTTCCCACGGGCCTGAGCCGGGCCGGTGGTGGACGGGCCGGGTCACGACGCCGCGGGTGGGGGGCCTCGCGGTTGGCTCCCCGCAGCGCCAGCGTCATGATCCTGCGCTCCGGGGGTTGCTCCGGAATGGCCGCGGCGGTGTCGGTTGTTCGGCCGGGACCTTCGAATCTGTCGGGACGTTCGAAGGGGATGGGCTCGCGCACCGGCATCGCCGCGTCCCCCCGGACGACGACGAGCCCGTCCAGTACCTCCTCCAGCAGCGGCGCCGCCGTCGCGTCGACCGCGGCCGCACCGGTGATGACCGCGCAGAGGATCCATCGCGGCCCCTCGATGCCGAAGATGCGGGCGGGCAGGCGGCCGACGGCCGTGTCGAGCGGCATGCGCAGCTCGGGGCCGTAGGGCCCGTCCTCGTCGTTCCATTCCGTGTCCTCCGGTGCCGAGAGCACCAGGTCCTCGCGGATCGACGCCCACAGGCCGCCGCTGCGCGGGGCGGCGAGGACGGACAGCTCCAGGACGGATGTCCCGTCCATCGCGGCCAGGGTGGGCATCGGCCCAGAGGCCGAGACCCGGATCCGGGTGCCGTTCACCCGCGGCACCACGAGAGCTCCGAAATCCGCCCGCGCCCGGCCGTCATCGGGCGCGTCCGCCGCGTCGAACGGACCCCGGCCCACCCGGGCGCCCCCGCTCGTCGTGGCGCCGGCTCCCGCAGCGCCGGCTTCCGTAGCGCCGGTTCCCGTTTCGCCGGGCTTCCTCGCGCCACCGTCGCCCGTACCGGGCCCGGTGTCGGCCCCGGTACTGGCCTCGGTGTCGGCATGGTCGTCCGGCTCCGGCTGCGCCGACTTTCGGCGCCGACGGTGGATGAGTCGCCCTCCTGGCATCCTGACCACCTCCCAGACAGAAGCCTGGCGTGACTGATGGATTACTTAAGGTAGGCGCGCCGGTGGTGGGGCCGGGAGATTCCCCGGGCGGCTGGCCGGGCCGCAACGTCCTCGGATCGGCCCTGATGGAGGCACGCGACAGGTCGCGGGCGGTGTACGGCCCCCGCGATGTGCCCGAGTAAATCGCGCAACGGGATGGCCGGGCGCTGAGTTGTCCGGGACCATCGGACAGGTGTCAGTTCCACATCAGAAGGCGTCGCTGCCTAAGTCCTGGATGGTCTCCGAGTCACTGAGCGGAGGAATGAAGCTCCCTTTCGTTGTCGGCCTGGACGACTCGGACACGCCCTACGACGTCGTCGACGCACTCGCCCTGGCTCCTTTCACAACCGGTGAGCAGCCCTGGGCCCGCAGTGCCCGGGTTGACCGGCTCCGGCCGGGAGCCACGCTGCTACCGTCAGGGGCGAGGGTCCTGCGCGCGGTTGTCGAGGAGTCCCGCGATTCACGTCTCGCGGTCGGCGAGGGCTGGACGGTGCGAGCCGTGCGCTGGCGCGGCGGGGGTGGTGAGGTGACCGTCACCGCGGTGAGTGAACAGCTCGCCCGGGTGGTGATCGAGGACGTGCTCCGCTCGTCCGTCGCCGAGAGCGGTGCGGACAACGCCGTCAACATGGGTTTCTGGTATCTGTCCAGTCAGCGTGGTCCGATCCGGACCAGCCGCCGGACGGCCACCACGACGTGGGCTTCGATCCGCGCCAACTACGCCTCGGCCGCCGTGGGCCCGCTCGACCGGCTCATGGCGGTTCGCCGGGACAACGTGGTCGGCCGCCTGATCCTCCTGCATGGTCCGGCGGGAACCGGGAAGACAACCGTGCTGCGGGCCCTGGCGAACGAATGGCGATCCTGGTGCCAGGTCGACTGCGTCCTGGATCCCGAGGCGCTGTTCGCCGATCCCGCCTACCTGATGGAGGTCGCGATCGGCTTCGACGACGACGGGGACGCGGAGGGGGAGAGCGCCGACGGCGGGGGTACCGACGGCGGGGGTACCGACGGCGGGATCGCGTGGGCCGGGGATGCGGACAGCGGCGATGCCAGGTCCGGGGATGCCAGGTCCGGCGATGCCGGGTCGGGGGATGCCAGGTCCGGGGATGCGGACAGTCGTGGTGCCCAGGCCGCGGCGACCGACCGCATGGGCGGGCCACCCACCCACCGGTGGCGGCTGCTGGTGATCGAGGACTGCGACGACCTGATCCGAGGGGACGGCCGGGGTGCGGCCGGGCAGCAGCTCTCCCGACTGCTGAACCTCACCGATGGTCTGGTCGGGCAGGGCCGCGAGGTGCTGGTCGCCCTGACCACGAACGAGGATCTGCTGCGCATGCATCCCGCCGTTGTCCGTCCCGGTCGCTGCCTCGCCCAGATCGAGGTGGGAGCCCTGCCGCACACCGAGGCGGTGTCCTGGCTGGGCTCCGCGGAGGGGGTCCGGTCGAGCATGACGCTGGCAGAGCTGTTCGCCCTGCGGGACGGCCGCGGCCTGCCGCGGCCCACCACCCCGGACGCCCGCCACGGCATGTACCTGTGACGGCTGCGCGCCGTACTCCCGATTCGGGCCCACCTGGCCGGGAGCAGGCCGGGCCGGCGGCCGAGGGGCGGGGCGCGCCGGATCACGGCGAGAAGTCCCGGTCGGACGTCACCGGTCAGGCATCGCTAAAGTTAGCCACCGGGGAGCAGCCGGTGTATTTCGGATCGCCGGATCCTGGTCTCGGTCCCGGTGGTGGGTGAATGTCGGTGAAGGGGTGAAGGTCCGGCAATGGCGATGGGGATCGGCCGCCTGCCCGATGGTCCCCGCCGCCGTCTGCCTTGACGACGAGGTTAGCGGTCGTTAACTTGGAAACGTTGTTTCGGGGCCCGACGTCCACCCGTGGGGGGTGACTGTGAGCGCAGCACGCGCCGGAACCATCGCCGGTCGGCGGTCCGACGAGGTCCGACGGTCCTCGGCCACGCCGGTCCTGACCAGTCGGGTCGATGCCGCGGGTGAACAGGGACGGCGCAATGCCGAGGGGCATTGGCACGCCGTGACCGATCTCCAGGAGCGGTTGGCGGTGGCGGCGGTCGGCGGGTCGGAGCAGGCGCGGTCCCGCCACGTGGCTCGCGGCAAACTCCTGCCCCGCGACCGGGTCGACGCGCTGCTCGACCGGGGGAGCCCCTTTCTGGAGCTTTCCCCGCTAGCCGCGAACGGCTTTTACGAGGATCCGGTTCCTGGGGCGGGAATCATCACCGGTATTGGCCGGATCTCGGGTCGGGAATGCGTGGTGGTCGCCAACGACGCCACGGTCAAGGGTGGCACCTACTATCCGTTGACCGTGAAGAAGCATCTGCGTGCCCAGGAGGTGGCGCTGCAGAACCGGCTGCCCTGTGTTTATCTGGTCGACTCCGGGGGGCGTTTCTTCCGCTGCAGGACCAGGTCTTCCCGGACCGGGAGCATTTCGGGCGGATCTTCTTCAACCAGGCCCGAATGTCCTCGCTGGGAATCTCCCAGATCGCGGCGGTGCTCGGTTCGTGCACGGCGGGCGGCGCGTACGTTCCCGCGATGGCCGACGAGGCGGTGATAGTCAGGAATCAGGGGACGATCTTCCTCGGTGGTCCGCCGCTCGTGAAGGCCGCGACCGGCGAGGTGGTGTCGGCCGAGGATCTCGGCGGCTGGCTGCTGCACTCCCGCACCTCCGGGGTGACCGACCACCTGGCCGAGGACGACGCCCAGGCGCTACGGATCGTGCGCTCCATCGTCGCGGGCCTCGCGCCGCGCGGTCCGCGGCCGTGGGAGCTGGAGCCGACCGAGGCACCGGCGGTCGACCCGGCCGGGCTGTACGCCGCGGTACCGACGGACGGGCGCACCCCCTATGATGTGCGGGAGGTGATCGCGCGCATCGTCGACGGCAGCCGTTTCGCGGAGTTCAAGAAGGAGTACGGAACGACGCTGGTCACCGGGACCGCCCGCCTCCATGGCCATCCCGTGGGAATCGTCGCGAACAACGGGGTGCTCTTCGGCGAGTCGGCGCTGAAGGGCACCCATTTCATCGAACTCTGCGATCAGCGCGGTATCCCGTTGGTGTTCCTGCAGAACATCACCGGTTTCATGGTGGGTCGGGAGTACGAGGCCGGCGGCATCGCGAAGCATGGCGCGAAGATGGTCAACGCGGTCGCCTGTGCCCGGGTGCCGAAGTTCACCGTGGTGATCGGCGGTTCGTTCGGCGCGGGTAATTACTCGATGTGCGGTCGGGCATTCTCGCCCCGTTTTCTGTGGATGTGGCCGAATGCCTGCGTCTCGGTGATGGGCGGGGAGCAGGCGGCGGCGGTGCTGGCGACCGTGCGCCGGGACCAGATGGAAGCCGCGGGGGTCGCCTGGAGCGAGGCCGACGAGGCCGCCTTCCGGGCGCCGATCTTGAATCGGTACGCGGAGCAGGGCAGCCCGTACTATTCGACCGCTCGGCTGTGGGACGACGGTGTCATCGATCCGGCCGACACCCGTATGGTGCTGGGCCTGGGCCTGTCGGTGGCGGCGAACGCTCCGCTGGAACCGGTGGGCTACGGCGTCTTCCGGATGTGAGGGGGACATCCTGACGTGCGGAAACATCCGATGTGAGGAAACCAATCGTGAGGATCAAGGGTGTCCACGGCTGATCTGTCCGCCACGAATCACGCAGGCGGCGGCACCGGTCACGGTCCGGATGGCCATTTCACGCCGGCCCGGTCGGCGGGCGTCGTGCCGCCGAGGGCGCCGGGAGCGTCGGGCTTGACGTTTTCGTCGGTGCTCGTCGCGAACCGGGGTGAAATCGCCGTCCGGGTGATCCGCACACTGCGCGATCTCGGTATCCGGTCCATCGCCGTCTACTCAGACCCCGACGCTGGGGCGCGGCACGTCCGGGAGGCGGATGTCGCGGTGCGGCTGGGCCCGGCGCCCGCGAAGGAGAGCTACCTCAGCATCGAGGCCGTGCTGGAGGCGGCGAGGGTGTCCGGGGCGGAGGCCGTCCATCCCGGTTACGGCTTCCTCGCCGAGAACGCGGCCTTCGTACAGGCCTGTGAGACGGCCGGAGTGCTCTTCATCGGACCGTCGCTCGCCGCGGTGCAGGTGATGGGCAACAAGATCACCGCGCGGCGGACGGTGGCCGAGGCGGGGGTGCCGGTCGTGCCGGGCCGGTCGGCGCCGGGCATGAGCGATGCCGCGATCGCCGAGGGCGCCGGTCAGATCGGCTATCCGGTGCTGCTCAAACCCTCGGCGGGGGGTGGTGGCAAGGGGATGCGCATCGTCCGCGAGCCCGCCCGGCTGCCGGAGGCGATCGCGTCGGCCCGCCGGGAGGCCGCCGCCGGCTTCGGGGATGACACCCTGTACGTGGAGCGGTTCATCACCCGCCCCCGCCACATCGAGGTCCAGATCCTCGCCGACGAGCACGGCAGCGTGCTCCACCTGGGTGAGCGGGAGTGCAGCCTGCAACGGCGCCACCAGAAGATTGTTGAAGAGGCGCCGGCGCCGGCGCTCGACGCGCGGACCAGGGAGCGGCTCGGGGCGGCGGCGGTCGCTGTCGCCAGCGCCGTCGGCTACGTCGGAGCGGGCACGGTCGAGTTCATCCTGTCCGCCGACGCGCCGGACGAGTTCTACTTCATGGAGATGAACACCCGGCTCCAGGTCGAGCATCCGGTCACCGAGCTGGTGACGGGGGTGGACCTGGTCGCCGAGCAGATCCGGATCGCGGCCGGGGAGCCGTTGCGCTTCGGTCAGGCCGACATCCGCCTGACCGGGCACGCGGTGGAGGCGCGGATCTACGCCGAGGACCCCGGGCGGGGATTCCTGCCGACCGGCGGTCGGGTACTGGCTTTCCGGGAACCGGCCGGGCCGGCCATCCGCGTCGACGCCGGCATCGGGGCCGGGGACATCGTGAGCACCACGTACGATCCTATTCTGGCCAAGGTGATCGCCTGGGGTGCGGACCGCGCCGCCGCGATCGCCCGTCTCGACACCGCGCTCGCCGGCACGGTCCTGCTCGGAGTGACGACCAACATCGGCTTCCTGCGCTCGCTGCTCGCCCATCCGGACGTCGTCGCCGGGCGGCTCGACACCGGTCTCGTCGAACGTGATCTCGCCGCCCTCACCCCGGGAGACCTGCCCGGCGAGGCGCTCCTCGGCTACGCCCTGGCCAGGCTGCTGGCATTGCAACCGACCGGTCCGGTGGTCGACCCGTGGGACATCCCCTCCGGCTGGCGGCCCGGTGAGCCCGCATGGCTGACCTGGGACGTCGCCCTGCCCGGTGGGGCAGTACCGTCCGGCAGCCCCGACGGCGCCGGATCTGGCGGCAGCGCGTCACCCGAGATCGGGGCTGGGGCTGGGGCTGAGGGCGGGGCCGGGAACGGTCATGGGGATGGGAACGGCGACGGGGGCGGGAACGGCGACGGGGATGGGGCGGAGCCGGGAGGCGGGGAGCGGGCGGTGCGGACGGTGTCGACGTTGCGGGTCGCGGCGCGCGGCACCCCCGATGCGGCCCGGGTCCGGATCGCCGACGGGCCGCCGGTCGCCGCATCGGTCAGTCAGCTCGGCGACGAGCTGCTCGTCACGATCGGTGCGGTCACCACCCGGTGGGCCTACGCGTGGGAGCCCGCCGACGGGATCCTCTGGCTTGGCCGCGACGGTGGGGCGTGGGGCCTGGCCGAGGTGATCCCGGTGGCGGGCACCGGGGCCGGGCCAGTGCTCGGCGGGCAGGCGCGTAGCCCCATGCCGGGCACGGTGACCGCGGTGTTGGTCGAACCGGGGATGACCGTGGCGGATGGGCAGTCGCTGGTCGTCGTCGAGGCCATGAAGATGGAGCACACCGTCTCGGCGGCGGGCGCCGGGATCGTCAAGGAAGTACTCGTCCGGCCCGGCGACCTCGTCGCCCTGGACCAGCTGCTGGTGGTGATGTCCGTGGCGGGCCCGGCCGGCCCCGGATCCGCATCAGCCGCCCCGGCGGCCCGGCGAAATGTGGAGGGTTGAGCACGATTTGACGCCGACGGCCGCCCTGGGCCGCGGTCGTCGGCGTCAATGCGGGGGCCTGGAACGTCAATCCTTCTCTCAGCGCTCGGTCAGCCGCCGCAGGAGCGTCTTCCGGGCGTCGGCCTCGGCCAGGTTGGACAGGTCGACGTGGGCCGAGGAGGCCTGATCGAATGCGGCCGGCACGGCACAGGCCTCGACCAGGACGGTGACGAGTCTGCACGCGGGCCCGGTCGGGTCATCCGCGTCCAGGGCCGCCCGCCACTCCCACCACTCCCGCTGCTCATGGACCGAGGAGAGATAGGCGGGGGAGAGCAGAACGAGTGTCCGGTGGGCGTGCCGGGCGCCATCACGCATCGTGATCCTTGGCGGCCCGTCCGTTCCGTCACCCGCCTGGAACAGTAGGTGGCAACCGGCCTCCTCCAGCTGCCAGGCGATCCAGTCGGCCCAGGCCTCGTCGGGCTGGGCGTACGAGATGAAGAAGTCGTACCGCCCGGACGGCCCCGGCCATTGTGGCGTGGATTGCCCGGGCCGTTGTGGCGTGGACGGCCGCACGACCGCGGGCTTCTGGTCTGCCGCCTCAGGGGGGACGGCCGCGGTTGCCGCGGTCTCCGCCGGGCGCCGCTCGTCCGGGTTGTGCCAGTCCCCGCGCGGCCGGTCCGGATGCCGGCTACCCGGGTGATGCCGGCCGTCGGGGTGATGCCGGCCGAGGAACACCGCGGCGCTGTTCGCCGCGAGCCGCAGGAACCATCCCTGGTCCTCCGGCCGGGTGGATGCCCGTCCGAGGCAGGTCAGGGCGACGGCCAGCAGGGACAGCGGGATCTGGTCGCGCCACAGGTCGACCAGACCGGCCCGGCGTGCCCAGTCCTCCGCCGCCGATCGGACCCGGTCGATGAGCAGGAACAGCCACCGCGGCACGAGGTCTCCGTCCTGCTCCGGGTCGAGCAGCAGATCGATGACGGCGGTGCGTTGCGCCGCGGACAGCTCCGACAGTGTCCGGGCGAGGATGTGCAGGACCAGATGGACGGGATCCCGGGTGAGCACGGCGTCGGCCGCGTACCGCGACAGGTCGATCAGCTGGTACGTCGTGTCGATGTTGCGCAGTGAGGACGGGATCAGGATGTTCTCGATGTGCAGGTCGCCGTGGGCCTTCCCGACGAAGGCCGGGATGCGAATACCGTCCGTGCGCGATGGGTCCAGGACCAGCGCGAACGGGTTCGGCAGAGGGTGGTCCTCGCCTTCGGCGTCGATGGTGGGGCCGGGGTACGCCGCGGCGATGCGCCGCAGGCGGCTGTCCGGGGCGAGCCGCTCGGCGAGCTGACGGGCAAGGATGGTCGGCACGTCCAGTGACGGCAGAAGGGCAGGCCCCACCCACTCATCGAAGATCGACCCGACCAGCCCCCCGCAGACGTCGGCGAGGACCGCGGCGTCGGCCAGGGCCCGTCCGAACATCAGGCGTGGTTCAGCCGGTCCGGCCGGTCCTGACAGACCGGCCGGACCGCTGCCGGAGTCTCCCTGGCGCCCGGCCCGCCGCGGGTGGACGACAGCCTCCAGCAGGGCGCGCAGCGTGACCAGCTCCCGAAGGCTGCCACCCGCGACCTGTTGGAAGACGAACCATCGTCCATCGCCGACCGCGACCGGCTGATGGACGGGCGTGGCGAGGTGGCGCTCGGCGAACCTGGGGGCGTCGGCGATCGCCCGCCAGTGGCGCGCGAATTCGCCGGGTTGGGGCCCCGCGTCGCTGGCCGGGGCGACGTCCAGCTTCATCACGAACTGGCGCGCACCATGGCGCGGATGCTTTTCGAGGACCACCCCGACCATCGCCGACGACCGGCCGCCGGTAAGCCAACGGACCAGGCGGTAGGTGGTCTCGGTCTGGGAGCACCATTGCCGCAGCGCGGTCACGGCGGGATCGTCGAGGGCGTTCACCAGTGGCTCGTCCAACCAGAGCGGCTCGTTCAACCAGTCAGAAGACAACCATGACTCCTGGGAACGCAGGGCGCGGGCGACAGACGCGTTCCGGTCGGGTGAGCCGCCGCCGGGATGCCGCCGGTCGGGGCGCGCTGCGCCGGACCGCCGGTCGGGTTCCGGATTACCGGCGTTCGGTGTCGGTGGGCTGATGACCGGCTAAGGATACCGTTCGACGATATGGCCCAAACTGCCGCCTCCGGGTGTTCCCGGGTGATCCTCACGGCACGGCACGGTTGTCATCCCGCGATCTGGGATCGCCCCGGGGCGGTCGTCGTCCGCGTGGCCCATATCCCTACCCGCGCTCGCTGCCGCGTCCGGTGAAAGCCGCGTACGACGTTGTACGGATTTGCTGGTCAGGGTCTTTCCGGTTGGTCCGGCACGCGGTTATCTGGGAGCTGCTGAAGGGTCGCGGGCGTCGCCCGCCCATGGTCTGCACCCCCGCCGCCGCGGGTGGTGGCTGGTTGATGACCGCGGCCCCTCGGCTCACCGCCGGAGCGGACCTGCCATCGGGGGGAGGCCCGCTCCAGCGGCCGTCGATCCGTACGGCCTTGTACGGTGATCCGGAAGTTCCTTTTCCTGGTACTTTCCCGGCCGGCCTCCGCCGTGCCGCCCGCCGTTCCGTTCGTCGTCGGCGGGCTTTCCGTCCCCGGTTCGGGTTTCGGGACCGTGGCGCTTCTCGCGGTCACCGGTGTTCTGCTGTCGATGTACGGCGGTTCCCTCGCCCGGTCTCGCCGGCCTCGACGCCGGGGGCTGGCTGGTGGGGCTCGGCCCGCGGGCGGCGGCCCTGCGACGCGGTGCACCGGCGGGAAACGCCCCCCGGCGACGGGTCACGAGGACGGGTCACGAGGACGGGTCACGATGGGTCACGACGATGGGTCACGCTTCGACTGGTCGAGGAGATCGTGAAGGTGCACCGTGATGTCGTGGGTGGGCCCCTACCGGCGCAGGCTGCGCCGGTAGGCGTCCTGGACCCGCGGGGTCATCTGGTCCGGCCGGCCGAGGTTGGTCTGGGCCTCGGCGAGCAGACCCACCGCGGCGAGGGCACGGGGATGATCCGGTCCGAGCACTCGCAGGCAGGCCTCGGTGAGCTCGGTCGCCGCCTTCTCCGCGCGCTCGGTGTCCCCGCGGTCGTGGTACAGCCGGGCCAGGTGGTAACAGGTCACCAGCGTGGCGGGATGCTCCGGGCCGAGCACCTCGGCCCGATCGTCCCGCACCGAGCGCAGCAGCTCCTCGGCCGCCGTCCACGCCCCCTGCTCGACCAGCAGGTCCCCGACGTTGTTCCGGCTCGTCAAGGTGTCCCGGTGCCGCGGCCCGAGGACCCGTTCACGGGTGGTGAGCGTGTGGGTGAGTCACCGCAGCGCCTCGCCGTGCCGACCCGATTCGCGCAGCGTCCGGCCGAGGTAGTGCTGGGTCGTCAGCGTGTCGGGATGCTCGGGGCCGAGGATGCGCAACCGGTCGTCGAGCACCATGCGAAGGCCGCTCTCGGCGTCCTCGCGCCGGCCCTGGGCGGCGCGGACCCGGTGCAGGTCGTGCGCGACGGACAGGACATCAGCATGATCGGGTCCGAACAGGTGGGCGCCGGTCTCCCAGACGGAGCTGTACGCCGCGTCCGCCTCGGCGAGCCGGCCGGTCGCGCGCAGGTAGCGGGCGGCGAGGGTCGCCGGGGTGAGCAGCTGCGGAGGCAGTTGTGCCTCGGTAAGGTCGTCGAGGCCCCACCGCCGCCGGGCGCGGAGCAGCTCCAGCCCGGCCGTGGCATGACCGGCGAGCATCGCCCACCGGTCCCACGTCGCCGGATCCCGCGGATCGAGCGCGCGGGTCGCCCGCGTGAGCAGGGCGGTGAGCGCGTCGAGGTAGTCGGCGATGCGGCCGGAGGTGTGCGCGGCCTGGCCGAAGCTGTCGCGCACCAGGGGGTGGAGGACCAGCTGATGCGCGACCCGGGGATCCGGGCGGGAAGCCGCGGACCGGGCGGTGGCGGGGTCGCCGGGAGTCGTGTGTTCGATCAGCCCCTGGCCGGCCAGGGCGCGGATCAGCTCCCACCGCTCGGTCGCCCGCAGGCCGGGGAACAGCGGCGACGCGGCGAGGACGGCCGCGGACAGGAGCAGGCCGAACGGGATCGGGTCCCCGCCGAAACAGGCGAGCAGGGTCAGCAGCGCCCGGGCCTGCTCCAGGCCCCGCGCGGCGAGGAGATCCAGCGACAGTTCCCAGGTCGGCCCGATGAGCTCGCGTTCCCGGCGACGACCAGCGCCGCCGGGACCGCCGAAGCCGCGCAGCAGGGCCTGGTGCCCGCCCGTCTGGAGCGCGTGTTCATAGTCGGCGTAGGTCCGCGGGACCGCCGGTCCACCGAGTCCGGCCGGCATTCGCCGCGCCTCGGCGAGGTACTGGCCCGCCAGGGCGAGTGCCAGGGGCAGCCCGCCGAGCCGGCGGCCGAGGCTCTCGGCCGCGGCGAGCGGACCCGGCTCGGCCCCGGTCAGGTCGCGCAGCGCCAGCCCGGCGTCCGCCGCGTTCAGGGGGCCGAGCGGGTGCAGGCGCAGCCAGGACCGGGCGGTCCCGCCGACGGGCGACGGGCCCTCCCAGTCCAGCCGGCTGCGCGTCGTCACCACGACCATTCCGTGGGGGTGGGTGACCGGCCGCAGCCATCCGGTGCCGTCGAGCACGTCGCCGCCGGGTGGGGCCAGGTCGCCGGCCGGATCGTCGGCGTTGTCGAGGATCAGCAGCCACAGCCGTCCGCTGTCCGCCAGCAGCCGCCAGACCAGGTCGGACAGGCTGCCCGTGCACAGCTGGTGGCGGGGCGCGCCGAGCTCCACGGCCAGCGCGGTCATGCCGGCGCGCACCGCGCCGGGCCCCGTGGCGCTGATCCACCAGGTCCGCACCCGTCGTTCGAGCGCGGTGCGGGCGAGCGCGAGGGCGACCGTGCTCTTGCCCACGCCGCCGAGCCCGTGCAGCACGTGGACCCGTGCCCCGTCGGCGTCGGGCCGAACGCCCTTTGGTCCAGGGGCATCCGAGCCAGGGGCATCCGAGCCAGGGGCATCCGAGCCAGGGATGTCCGGTGCGGGGACGTCCGGTCGAGGGACGTCAGGCCGGGGGAGGACCGGCCCGTTACCGGCGTCGGATCCGGTGACCGCGTGCCTGCGTCCGGCGGGGAGCTGCCCGGCCAGCAGGTCGAGCAGGCCGTCTCGACCGCGGATCGCGGGCAGGTGGGTGAGCCGCTGGACCGGCGGCCTGATCGTGACCGCCGTCGACGGGTCCTGTCCGGTGCCGATCCGGTCCCCGGTGCCGATCCGGTCGCCGCCAGGGTCCGCGCGACCGTGAGCTCCGCGCCGGACCCGACGCCACGTCTCGACCCAGTGGCGGATCTCGTCGGGGTCGTCCACCCGGCAGGCCCGCAGCATGTTCTCGACGAGGTTCGCCGACCTGAGGCCGGGGAGATGGGAGCCACCGAAGTAACCGCCGACCGTGCTGGCCGGCACGTTGACGGCGCGCGCCACCTCCCGCACGCTCAACCCCGCGCGCTCGCGCACGATGGTCAGTGCACGGCCGAAATCCGCGTTGGTGGTGATGGCGTCCAGGTCGACCTCGTCGTACACGTGCGTCCCTTGAGCAGCGGCGAGCGGCAGCGATGAGCAGGACGGAACGTCATCCCGTGGGCATATCCTCCGCGGCTATTCTCCGGCGGATCGCCCGACCGTCCAGAGGTTTTCCCGTCCGGTCTCCGATCCGTCCCCCGTTTCCGTCACGCAAGGTCCCACCGCGGGTGCGTGACGTTCAGCCCGGCGGCAGCGGGACGACGTCGGCGAGGATCTCGTGACGGTGCGGGCGTCGGCGTGCGGCCGGGCTGTCGTGGACGACAAGGAGCGATGACGGGTCGCCGGGCATCAGGGCGATCCCCTCCGGATGGTCGTCGCCCTCGCCGACGGGCAGGTCCAGGATGCGTTCGATCGCCTCGTCGGTGACCACGACGCTCGTGGGGGCCTGCGCGGCCCCGCGCCAGCGGTAGATCCGCACCGGGCCGTCGAGGTCCATCGTCGGGCCGGCGAGGAGCAGGAGGTCATCGCCGGAGGCGAGGAGGTCGCGCACCCCCAGCCCGTCGAGGTCGAGGAAGTGCTTGCGATACCGGCCGTCCCCGTCGATCGGCGCGAGGAGGAGGTCCTGGCCGTCTCCCTCGGTGAGACGCAGTTCCAGGACCACGGCCCAGCCCCGCAGCACCGGCCCCCGCAGCCCCAGGTAGATCCGTTCACCGACGACGGCCAGGCCCTCGACGTCCAGCCCGTTGTCCTTGCTCGGGATCTTGAGGAAGCGGCCGAGATGGTCGTCGTCCTTGAGCGCCTTCGTCAACCGGGTGGGCTTGGACAGTCCGAGCGCCGCCGCGGTCAGCCTGCCGCCGCCGGGCGAGGCCGGGTCGGGTGCGCTCGCGACCAGGGTCGGCAGGCCGCCGACCCGCACCACCGGGATGCGCCCGAGCAGGTAGCGGTTGGCGTTGCTGCTCACCTTCGCCAGCCGGGCCAGGGCCTGCTCGGTCGCGTGCTGGGGCCGGACCCGCTTGCGGGCCAGGCTGTGCGACCCGACGAACCACAGATAGTCGCCATGCCGGTCCATGCCCTCGAGGTCGATCTCGAGCTGGGTGCCGTCGTCCGCGGGCTCCTCCGGCAGGGGAAGGAGGTCCGCGACGGAGAAGCTGACGTGATCGGCGAAGCCGTCGCCGGCCGGCGACAGGGTCGTCCGTTCGATCGTGACCGTCTCGTCACCGGCGAGCCAGAGGCACCGGCCGTCCCCCTTCAGGGTGGACAACGACTCGGCGACGTCGACCACCCCGGCGCCGTCGGCGAACCGGATCGGAATCGCCTTCGCGGTCATCGGTGCCTCATCCTGCGTCGTTCCCGCACCCTGCGTCGTTCCCGCGCTCGCCACTCCTCGTCCCCCCGCCGGTTCGCCCCGGGTTTCTCCGCCGGTTGCTCCGAAGCGGCCCTTCCAGGAATCCCCACCGCCGACCGGAGCGTAGTGCTGGCCCGGCGCTTATCCGGGTGGGTGTCCAGGACCCGATAGGTGGTCCCGATCCTGCGAGCGTCAGCGCCGCTTACACCTTCCGTCGCGTCGGGCAGGCCCCCACGTGCAGCCAGGATCGCTCAGGGTACGGCCTGGTGAACCATCTGCCAAGAGACCGAGCAGCATCATCGGACCGCCGGGGAGGACGGACCGCCGGGGAGGTCAGTGCACGAGTGTCTTCATGGCGGCGGTGAGCGCGCTCAGGCCGGCTTTCGCGTCGTTGAAGAGCATTCCGGTCTTCGGGTCGGTGTACAGCTCGTTGTCGATGCCGGCGTAGCCGTGGCCCATGGAGCGTTTGATGACGATGACGCTCTTCGCCTGGTCGACGTCGAGGATCG
The DNA here is from genome assembly GCF_977945845.1 of Frankia sp. CcMO1. Taxonomy (NCBI): domain Bacteria; kingdom Bacillati; phylum Actinomycetota; class Actinomycetes; order Frankiales; family Frankiaceae; genus Frankia; species Frankia sp. CcMO1. Next base: position 11,620 of record NZ_CDWTMG010000025.1, on the reverse strand, counting down.
GCATACCGGAGATCGCGTTGCCGGGACGGCGGGCCGCCGGGTTGGTCACGTCGTTGGCGCCGACGACCAGGGCGACATCGGCCTGCGCGAACTCGGGGTTGACCTCGGCCAGTTCCTTCATCTGCGGATAGGGAACGTGCGCCTCGGCCAGCAGCACGTTCATGTGGCCCGGCATTCTGCCGGCGACCGGGTGGATCGCGTAGCAGACGTCCACCCCGTGCTGCGTGAGCAGGTCGGCGAGCTCGACGACTTCATGCTGGGCCCGCGCCGCCGCAAGCCCGTAGCCGGGCACGATAATGACCTTCGACGCGTACGCCAGCTGCAGGGCCGCGTCGTCCGCCGCGACCGACCGCACGGGGGCCGCGGCCGCCGCGCCGGCGTTTCCGGTCGAGTCCGCGGTGCCGAAACCACCGACGATGATGGCCGGGATCGACCGGTTCATCGCCTCGGCCATCAGCACGGTGAGGATGGTGCCGGACGCCCCCACCAGCGCGCCCGCGATAACGAGAACGGTGCTGTCAAGCACGAAACCGGCCATCGCCACGGCCGTCCCGGTGAACGCGTTCAGCAGCGAGATCACCACCGGCATGTCCGCGCCGCCGATCGGCAGCACCATCGTCACGCCTAAGCCCAGCGCGGCGGCCGCGACGATCGACAGCGCGATCGTCCCACCGTGACCAGTGACGATCGCCGCCACGCCGGTCACGGCGACCGCGGCCAGCGCGGCGTTCAGCAGTCGGGCGCCGCGGAACAGCACCGGCGCGCCACTGATCAGGCCCTGCAGCTTGCCAGCGGCCACCAGCGAGCCGGAGAAGGTCACCGCGCCGATGACGGCGTCGAGGCCGACGGTCACGGTGGTCTGACCGGAGGCCCCGGCCAGCCCGGCCGCGCCGCCCAACCGCACCACCTCGGCGAACGCGACGAGCGCCGCCGCGCCGCCGCCGACCGCGTTGAACACGCTGACCAGCTGCGGCATCGCGGTCATCCGCACGGTCCGCGCCGCGTACAGGCCGGCGCCGGATCCCAGGAGCACACCGATGATCAGGACGATGAGGCCGGTAGCGGTGATGACGCCGTCCCGGGCCAGCAGCCCGACGGCGCTCCCGACGGCCGCCACCATCCCGGCCGCGGACAGCTGGTTGCCCCGGCGGGCAGTCGCGGGCGAGTTCATCAGGTGCAGGCCGAGGACGAAGCAGCTCGCCGCGGCCAGGAACAGCAGGCGGATCGCCGTGTCCGAGCCGCTCATGACCGCTCACTCCCCCCTGCCGGCTGGCTCCCCCTTGCCGGCTGGTTCCGCTCCGCGAGCCGGCTTCGCTCCGCGGCCGGGCGCCGGTGGAACATCTCCAGCATCCGGTCCGTCACCACGTAGCCGCCCACCACGTTCATCGCGGCGAACGCGGCGGCGAAGAACACCAGGACGTAGCCCAGCGGGGTGTGCGCCGTCGCGGCGACCAGCATCGCGCCGACGACGACGATGCCGTGGATCGCGTTCGCGCCGGACATCAACGGTGTATGCAAGGTGGACGGCACCTTGCTGATGACCTCGAACCCGACCAGCAGGCTCAGGACGAGGACGGTCAGGTTGGTGACCAACGTCTCGGTCATGTCCTCACGCTCCAGACTGGCTTTCCGCGGAGCCGCCGGCCAGCAGGGCGGCGGTGGCGGGGTGGACGACCCGGCCGGCGTGGGTGATGACGACCCCGGCCTGAATCTCGTCGGCGGTGTCGATGGTGAGTGCGCCGTCGTGGACCAGATGGCCCAGCAACGCGGCAACGTTGCGGGCATAGGCGGCCGACGCCGCGGCCGGCATCAGGGCCGGCAGGTTGCCGGCGCCGATCACGGTGACGCCACCCGCGGTGACCACCGTCTCATCCGGCACGGAGATCTCCACATTGCCCCCGAGGGGGCTCGCGGCGAGATCCACGACGACCGACCCGGGCCGCATCGTTTTGACCGCCTCCTCCGTCACGAGCAGCGGTGGCCGGCGGCCGGGAACCTGAGCGGTGGTGATGACGACGTCGTGGCGGGCGACGGCGGCAGCCAGCGCCTCCTGCTGGCCCGCCAGTTCCTCGGCGGTCAGCGCCCGGGCATAGCCACCCTGACCCGCTCCGCCGGCCACCCCGCCCAGATCGGGCTCACCCAGGTCGGGCCCACCCAGGTCGAGGAAACTCGCACCGAGCGAGGTCACCTCGCCCCGCGTCTCCGGGCGGATGTCATAACCGCGGACGACCGCGCCGAGCCGGTGGGCCGTGCCGATCGCGGCCAGCCCGGCCACGCCCGCGCCGAGCACCAGCACCTCGGCGGGCCGGGCCGTACCGGCCGCCGTCATCAGCAGCGGGAAATAACGCGGGTAGGCGTCGGCGGCGACCAGCACCGCCTTGTACCCGGCCACATTCGCCTGAGAGGTCAGCGCGTCCATGGACTGGGCCCGGCTCAGCGTCCGCGGCAGCCCGTCGAGGCTCACCGCGGTCACCCCCGCCCCGGCCAGCTGCGCCATCACCTGCGGCTGCAGCAACGGCACCAGCAGCCCTACCAGGGTCTGCCCGCCGCGCAGCAACGCGCGCGTCTGCGGGTCCGGGAGGCTGACCGACACTACCACGTCTGCCCGCGCGAACAGGTCGCGCCGCGCGACGACGGTGGCGCCGGCCTCGGCATAGGCGCCGTCGGGAAACCACGCGCCACGTCCGGCTCCGGTCTCGACGAGCACGTCGAGACCGGAGCCGACCAATCGGCCCACGACTTCCGGAACCATGGCCACCCGACGCTCGCCGGGCGCGGTCTCCATGGCCACGCCCACAGTAAGCGGACTCATGGTCTTTCCCCCTTTCGGGATTCTCCTCGTGTTCTCTTCCCCGTTGGGGCGGGGATGAGGACCGATGGCCGTGCGGGCCGGGTCGGAACGGGCCAGATCAGAACTCGAACACCAGCCGGGCCGGGACCCTGCTGTCCAGGACCTCGTCCATGCAGGCGTTGACGTCGTCCAACTTCCGGCCGGAAGCGATCACCCTGGTCCGGCCGGCCGCGTGCAGCCGGAACACCTCGGCCAGATCGTTGCGGGTGCCGACGATCGATCCCTTGACCGTGATCCCCTTCAGGACCGTGTCGAAGATCGGGATGGACATCGTGCCATCCGCCGGCAGGGCCACGCAGACCAGCCGGCCGCCGCGCCGCAGCGACGCGAACGCCTGCTCGAACGAACGGGGCGACGCGGCGAGCGCGACCGCCACGTCGGCGCCGCCCAGCCGCTGGATGGCCTCGACCGGGTCGGCGGTCCGCGCGTTCACCACGTGGTCGGCGCCCAGTTCGGTGGCCAGCTCCAGCTTGGCCTCGGTGACGTCGACCCCGACGGTGAAACCACCCGCGATGCGGGCGTACTGCAACGCCAGGTGGCCCAGCCCGCCGATGCCGAACACGGCCACCGTCTCGGCCGGGGTCACCCCGGCTACCTTGACGGCCTTGTAGGTGGTCACGCCGGCGCAGGTCAGCGGCGCGGCGTCGAACGACGGCACATCACCGGGCACCGGCACCGCGTAGTCCGCGTCGGCCACCGCGTACTCGGCGAACGCACCGTCGATCGAGTAGCCGCTGTTGCGCTGGCTCTCGCACAGCGTCTCCCAGCCGCCGACGCAGTAGCGGCAGCGCCCGCAGGCATGACCGAGCCACGGGATCGCGACCCGGTCGCCGGTCGCGCGCCCGGTCACCCCGGCGCCCACCGCCTCGACCACGCCGACGCCCTCGTGACCCGGGACGAACGGGGGAGTCGGCTTCACCGGCCAGTCACCGCGCGCCGCGTGGATGTCGGTGTGGCACAGGCCGCTGGCCTCCATCCGCACCAGGATCTGCCCCGGCCCCGGCACCGGGACGTCCCGGTCCTCGATACGCAACGGTGCCCGGAAATCGGTGACAACTGCTGCCTTCATAACATCCTCCAGTCAGGGGAATTGTCGGTGGGAAATGCCAATGGACTCCGAAACCCTGGAATCTGAAACCCTGAAATCCGAGACCCTAGAACAGGCCGAGCGCGTTCTCGTCGTAGCTGACCAGCATGTTCTTGGTCTGGCTGTAGTGCTCCAGCATCATCCGGTGGTTTTCGCGGCCGATGCCGGACACCTTGTATCCGCCGAACGCCGCGCCCGCCGGATACTGGTGGTAGCAGTTGACCCAGACCCGGCCGGCCTTGATGCCCCGGCCCATCCGGAACTGGCGGGCACCGTCCCGCGTCCACACGCCGGCACCGAGCCCGTAAGGCGTGTCGTTGGCGATGGCCAACGCCTCGGCCTCGTCCTTGAAGGTGGTGACAGCCAGTACCGGGCCGAAGATCTCCTCCTGGAAGACCCGCATCTTGTTGTGGCCCTTCAGCAGCGTCGGCTCGAAGAAGTAGCCGTTCGCGAACTCTCCGGCCAGCTGCGTCCGGTGCCCACCGGCCAGGAGTTCGGCGCCCTCAGCCAGGCCGATGTCCACGTAGGAGCCGATCTTTGACAGCTGCTGCGCGGAGACCTGCGGGCCCAGCATCGTCGCCGGGTCCAACGGGTTGCCCTGCTGGATCAGGCCGACCCGTTCCAGCGCCCGCGCCATGAACTCGTCGTAGATCGACTCCTGGATCAGTGCCCGGGACGGGCAGGTGCACACCTCGCCCTTGTTGAACGCATACAGCACCAGCCCCTCGACCGCCTTGTTCAGATAGGCGTCGTCGGCGGCCAGGACGTCCTCGAAGAAGATGTTCGGGGACTTCCCGCCCAGCTCCAGGGTGACCGGGATGATGTTCTGCGCCGCGTACTGCATCATCAGCCGGCCGGTCGTGGTCTCACCGGTGAAGCCGATCTTCGCGATCTTCGGGCTGGTGGCCAGGGCCCTGCCGACCTCGGCGCCGGGCCCGTTGACGATGTTGACGATGCCGGGCGGGATGACGTCCTGAATCACCTCGGCGAGCTTGAGGATCGACCACGGCGTCGGTGACGCCGTCTTGATCACCGAGCAGTTACCCGCGGCCAGCGCGGGCGCCAGCTTCCACGCCGCCATCAGCAGCGGGAAGTTGAAGGGGATGATCTGCCCGACCACCCCGAGCGGCTCGTGGAAGTGATAGGCGTAGGTCTTGCCGTCGATCTCGGAGATCGACCCCTCCAGGGTGCGCGCCGCCGCGGCGAAGTACCGGAAGTGGTCGGCGGCCAGCGGGATGTCGGCAGCCAGCGTCTCCCGCACCGGCTTGCCGTTCTCCCAGCTCTCCGTGACCGCGAGCATCTCCCGGTTGGCGTCGATCGCATCCGCCACCGCGGTCAGCACCTCGGCCCGCTCCGCCGGGGACGCGGCGGCCCAGGAGCCGGCGGCGGCGTGCGCCGCGTCCAGGGCGTCCTCGACATCCTCCGCCGCCGACCGCGGTATTTCACAGATCGGCTGCGCCGTGGCCGGGCTAAGGTTGGTCGAATATTTACCGGCCCGCGGCGGCAGCCACTTTCCGCCGATGAAGTTCTCGTACCGGTCCGTAACATGGACGATACTGCCTGGTTTTCCAGGTGGGACGTACGTCATGACAGCCTCCCGGTCTCCACAGGGCGGGCACGCCTTCCGACGTGCCCCGACCGGCACGTATGTTTCTCTGCCGAGGCCAAGCACCCCATATCGCGCCAGTCCTGACAGCGGGTGCGGAAGGTCCTGACCCCCGATGCCGAACGGGCCGTTCCCGGGCCAGTGCCGGGCAGCCTAAGTTGATCATGCTGTTGTGCTGGGTTTTCGGGGTGCGGCGCGGTGTGGCTCGATGACCGGCGACGGCAAAGAGGGAACTGCCCGCGCCAGGGAAGCGCGACAGGTCACGGGCCGAGGCCGGCCGGCAGACTTCACCGGCAGACCTCAGGCGGCGAGGTCGATCACCACACGCGACGGGTTCGACAGTTCGAGCACCCGGAAGCCGACCCGATCGTCGACCCCCAGGCCGAAATGGACGTATCCCTCGTAGTCGCCGGTCATCCGATACTGGACAAGCGCGGGAAGCCCGCCGCCGGCCTGCGGTGTGCGCAGCGTCGACCTGCCGGTCTCATCGTGGGCCACGGCCGGGAACAGCACCACCTCCAGGAACGCCTGCCCCCGGAGCGGGACCGCAACGCCCTCGCCTGGCGACAGCACCTCGGCCACGTAACGCACCTCGTAGCCAGGGATCTGCCCTTGGAGCTCGATCGTCAGCCGATCGAAAGCCATCCCGCCGGCGACGTTGTGCGCGCTGCGCACTGCGACGACCGTCGCGTTACCGTACAGCGGATGCTCGACGCGGCGCGGTTCGCTCGACCAGACCGGTTCCCGCGGCGTCGCGGTTGTGGAAGGCGACGTCACCACCGGTCCACCCGGCGAGCGGGAGGACACGGACGGAGAAGGCGCCGGCGAGGTGCCGGACACCGATGGCTTCGACGTGGTGATGTCGGTGGAGCCGCCGCCACCGGCACCGCCGCCACATCCCAGCAGCACGAGCAGCGCGCCCGCCAGCAGCGCCACCGCCCCGATCCATCGCCGGCCCGTTGTTATCCGCACCTTCATGTAACTCACCTCGCCGCCCAGCTCACCTCGCCGTCCCGGGTGGCCGAAAGGGACCTTCGGCAGGGGGACGGTCGGGTTAACGTCCCCCCGAGCAGGTGAGCCGGAAGCACCACGGAGCGCCGGCACGGCTCGAACCGATGGGAGATCTGATGTGCGTGAGCTCAGCTCCCGGGGTAGCGGGTGGACCAGGACGGGGTGGCCGCGCCGGAGGCGTCGGAGACGGTCGCGGTGTTCTCGATCTCGGTTACCAGATCGTCCGCGACCTGCCCGACCAGCTCATAGCCCGCCAGCTCCTTCAGCCAGGCTGCCGGCAGTGCCGGCTCACCCAGGGCGGCGCCAACGAGGTTCCCGCAGATCGCGCCGGTCGAGTCGCTGTCGCCGGAGTGGTTGACCGCCGCGAGCAGCGCCGTCTGCGGATCGTCGGGCGCCGCCACCGCGCAGTACACCGCGATCGCCAGCGCCTCCTCGGCGACCCAGCCGGCGCCCAGCGATTCCACGCGTTCCGCTCTGGGCGCACCGTCCGCTGCCGTTCCGAGAGCCGCCCGCAGAGCTCTGGCCACTTCCTTGCCGTCGCGTTCGGCCGACAGGCGGCCGAGGGCCGATGCGGTGGCCTGGGTGATGCTCGCGCCGTCCACCATCGCGGCGACGATCCACGCGAACGCGCCTGCGGCGAGGTACCCGGAGGGATGACCGTGGGTGAACACGGCGCATTCGACCGCATGGTCAAAGGAGGTTTCCGGGCCCCGCCGGAGCAGCCCGAACGGGGCCGAGCGCATCACCGCCCCGCACCCCTTGCTGTCGGGGTTCGCCGGCCGCGCGAGCGTGCCCGTCTCGGGGCGCCCCAGCCCGGACAGGCAGGCGTTCCCCGGAGCGCGCCGGGCATACATCAGCTGCTGCGCCGCCAACCAGCCGTCCATCTCCCCGGCGGCCGGACCGGTCCGCCGCTGCGTCGTGAGCCAACGCTGGTAGGCGCGCCACAGCACCGCGGGCGGATCGGCGATGCCCCGGGAGCGGCTGCGGACCGAGGCCCGGATCAGACCCTCCACGGTAAACAGCGTCATCTGGGTGTCATCTGTAAACGGAGCGTGTACCCCGTAGGCGGCCGTGAGGCCGATGACCCCCGCCGTCCCGTACTCCCGTCGGATCTCGTCAAGCGAATGGAATTCGATTGCCGCACCGAGCGCGTCTCCCAACGCCCCGCCCAGCAGGCAGCCCCGGACCCGGTCCTGGTAGGAGAGGCCGGAGTTCGCATCGTCCGTGGGCGCCGCCGCACGCCGCTCTGATGGCCACAGGCTGACCGCGAGCCCCACGGCGGACCGGGCGGCCGGGGCGGCCAACAGACGTTCCTTGGTTCCGGCGGCGGTTCCCTGGCTCTCTTCCGGGGCTTCGAGATCGGCGGCGGCGGCGAGTTCGGCGGCGGTCATGCGTTGGCGGGCCAGTGCCCGGCCCGACCTGCTGAGAATGACACCCTCGGCGGCCAGGATCTCCCGTGGATCGTCGGTGCGTTCCGGATCGGGCCAGCGGAAGTCCGGGGAGATGGAACCGTTCAGGAGCAGGACGCGGTGGGCGTTGGAGATCCGGGCGCTGGCCAGCTTGGCTCCCACCGCGACGGCGTGGGACCCGATCACCTCCGCGACGTCGGAGTAACTGGTCCAGCGGCCGGGTGGGATCGCAGCCAGTACCCGGATCATCAGGGTCCATCGCTGGTCCTGGGGTGGCGGGACCACGGACTCGTCCGGGCCGGGCCAGATCTTCACGATCCGCTCGGCGAGCGCCCGGCCGCGATTTTGGATCTCCTCCCGACCCCACCTGTCCTGACCGGCGATTTCTCGGTTCATCGCCAGCCCGCTGTCGGCCAGCAGCTTCTTCTTCTCGGTGAACTCGTGGTCGGCGAGTTTCGGATTGTAGGCGGTGAGCGTCAGATTGCCCAGAGTATGGACGAGCCTGCGGTGCAGCTCGTCGCGCGTCTCACCCTCGTGGGCATCGGCGTCGAGAACCGCTTTCCATCCCGGTCTCGACAATGACTGGGGGAGGATGTGTTCAACCGTCAGCTTCACGCCCCAGTCGACCGGTTCGAGATGCTCGTAGTCCTCTTCCAGGCCGCGCAACACATAGGTGCGCTGAGGGCCGCGCCCGGTCCAGTAGAAGGGATTGAGCAGGACGGCTTCCTTCACAAGCTGATCGGTCGGGAACTTCTTACGCGGGCCGGAGAGAACCCGCGTGATCGCGGCGGCGGTCGGCGTCTGGTCGCCGAGCTCCTTGACGAGCGACATGAGGATGCGGTTGCTGTTGGCGCTCGCGATGCCGACCAGCATCCGCCGCACCAGGTAGCTCTCCACCACCCGGAGTGCCGCGGCGGCCTCGGTGGCGTCGAGACGGTCATTCGCATGCGCGATCAGCACGTGTAGGACGGTCGGCCGGACGACGTCCGCCCCCCCACCGGCGCAGCCGGTGTAGGGCCTGCCGCAGGACCGGGTCCTCCTCCCGGTCCGGATCGAGAATCCGGCTGAACAGCAGGTCCGCCTGGGTGAGCCGGCGGCCGGTGTGGTTGAGCGAGATGCGGTAGACGTCGTCGTCGACATGCGCGGCGATCTCCACGATTGCGAGCTGACCGACCATGGCCTGCTCGATCAGTGCTGCATCCAGCGGGTCGTCGGCGTCGCGCAACGCGGCGAGTTCCTTGCGGAAGAACTGGTATGCGTCGCCAATCCCGGCCCGGCCTCCTGCCTCCGGCGACCGCTCGACGAGAGCGGTCCAGGCGGTCCGGCCGGCTCGCGTCGGTAGCAGAGTGTAATGTTCGGTTCCGGCCGCGTACCTGTTCATGAGGTACAGATCGTCGATCTTCGCCGCGAGCATCTGATCGTCATCTCGGACATGATCGCGGATCGCGCAGAGCAGGATGCTCAGCGCCGTCAGCCGTTGCTGACCGTCCACCACCAGCCAGATCGCCACTCCGGCTGGCGTCGTCGACGGGCTCGGCGCGAGAACCAGCGAACCCAGGAAGTGCGTTGCCGCTGGACCGGCGGCGGCCACGCTCGTGATGTCGGCCCAGAGTTGCCGCAGGTTGGCGCGTTCCCAGCTGTAGGGGCGTTGATACAACGGGACGACATACTGGCACTGACCCTGGAGGAGTTCACCCAGAGTAGTTTCGTTCGCCTTCGCTGTCGCTCTCCGCCCTGCCTGTTTAGCCAAATCCGAACCGTTTTGCCACTCACCGTCGGAAAAGACTATCGGAGGCGACGGATCCGCCCACCGGGTCCGTGCCTGGCCGTCGCCGCGGGCCGGCATGAGAAACTGGCGGCCGCGGACGAATCCCCATATCCCAGGTCAGCGCGGTGCCTGTTCCTCCCGTGGCGCGCCCGATCCCGGCCGGGTCCGGCGAGGACCGGCCAGGTGCCCACGGCGCTGCGGCGCCACGGCGTGCCGAGCGGTGTTGATCGGCCCCGGACCGATTCGGTTGAGGATGGTCCGGTCGAGGCATGAGTGGGACGGGACCGGTCCGGCGTGCTGGAGGGGGTGGCATGGCAGCGGGTTCTGGAAGTTCCGGCGCGACCGGAGGCAATGGCACCGTCAACGGTCAGGGAGGTTCAGGTGCCTTCGGTGGTTCGGGTGGTTCCGACCCGTCGGGTCACGTCATTGGCTGCGGGCTGAGCAACCTGGGGCTCCGGCTCGCCGAACAGCTCCGGGCGTCGGGTGTGACGGTGGTGGCCATCGACGATCGGGTCGCCCCCGCCACCCGGCGCAGGGTGGAGCGGTGGGGCGTGCGGGTCCTGGTGGAGAGTACCCGTGGCGCCGGGGCGCTGCGCGAGGCCGGCATCGCCGCGGCGCTCGCGGTCGTGTCCTGTCACGAGACGGACCTCGACAACCTGGGCACAGCGCTGGTCGCGGCCGAGACGGCCCCCGGTGTCCGGCTCGTCGTGGCCATCAGTAACCGCCAGCTCGGCGACCAGCTCGCGGACGCGCTCAGCCAGGTCCGGGTGCTGAACCGGGCCGAGCTCGCGGGGCCGAGCTTCGTCGAGGCGTGCGTCCGCTCGGACGTGACGCACGCCTTCCCGATGGACGAACGGTCCGATGCCGAGGTCTTCGCGGTGATCGAGGAGTCGATCATAGGCCGGCATGCCTTCCGGGCCCGCTATGGCGATCTGACCCCGATCTCGCTGCGCCGCGCGGGGGCGCGCCTCCCCGAGCTCTGCCCGCCCCGCGACGTCTCGCTGCGCCCCGGCGACCGGCTGACGCTCCTCGGGCGGCTGTCGGAGTTCCACGAGCGGGGCATGACGGTCGCGGGCCTGCACGACGCGCGGCTGTTCGCCGCGCTGGCCGGCGGCTCGGCCGATCATGGCGATCCCGGCGAGCCCCGGGGGGTTCGGGGGGTCTGGCGGGGTACGGTGGCCAGGTTCCGGGAGATCGTCTCGATGATCCGTGGGGAGCTCGACCCACCCTTCCGGTTCGCGCTCGCCGCCGTACTGACGGTCATGATGGTCGGTACGGTTGTGTTGTGGTTGACCTACGCCAGCCACAATGAGTCCGCACCCGCCGAGTTCGGCCCGCTGGACGCGCTCTACCTCACGGTCGCGACGATGGCCACGGTCGGCTACGGCGACTTCAACTTCGGCGCCGCCGACGAGTGGCTGCAGATGTTCGGCATCGGACTGATGCTGCTTGGCGCCCTGTCGATCGCCGTCGTCTATGCGTTCATTACCAACATCATCATCAGCCGTCGGTTGGAGCGGGTGATGAGACGCGGGCGGGCCGGAGCGGTGCGTGGCCATGTCATCCTATGCGGGCTCGGCTCGGTGGGGGTCGCCACGATGAACGGCCTGGTGCGCGCGGGCCGGCATGTGGTGGTGATCGAGCGTGACGAGAACAACCGGTACCTGCCCGTCGCCCGTGAACGTGGGGTGCCCGTGATCATCGGGGACGCCACCGTCCGCTCGACGCTGCTGGAGGCCGGCCTCGCCCATGCCGCCACGATCGCCGTGCTCACCAGCGACGACGTCGCGAACCTGGAGGCCGTGCTGTCGGCCCGGGAGGCGCACGAGGAGTTGCGGGGGGCGCGGGCGGCCCGCAGCGCCGCCCGGCGGGGCGCCCGGCGGGGCGG
>NZ_CDWTMG010000024.1:0-39830 GCF_977945845.1 Frankia sp. CcMO1 | reverse complement strand
TCATCGAGCTCGACGCCCGCAACGCCTTCGGCTACCGCAACCCCGAAAACCAGCGGCTACGAACACGCTGCGCAACCACCCGCCGAGCCCGCAGATGCCTCAAACCCGCTTAACTTCGAAGAGCCACTATAGAGCCGCCAAGGTGATCCGAGACACACAGGCAACATCACTGGACAGAGACGAGCCGGCAAGAGAACGACCGATCCGACGATCTCAGCGACCTCGGTGATCATGACACCCGCAGAAACGGAGCCTTGCCCACGTAACCGGGCATACCCACTATGAGGGGGCGCCTCCCCGGGAAACGCCCCGCCAGCTCAGCTGAACGCCGGTTCAGCGTCGAGCGCCCGGACATCCTCCGGCACGTCGACACCACCCACCAACGCCTCGTTGACTTCACGTACTCGAGCCAGTTCTGCCTCGAGCTCCGCTACACGGGCACGAAGCCGACGCACCTCGTAAGAGAGACGCAAGTCGCCGCCGGAACCGACGTGGCCAAAAAGGGCCTTCGCCATAGTGATGGTCCTCCACGATGAGTGACCTAGTGGGTGTCAGACAGCACAAGATCCGAACAGATCAGAGTGCGCCCCAAACAATGACTCCAGGCTCCCACGTCGAGTGACCGAAAGTCAAGAGCATGCCACATGCTCCCGAGCCGGTCCGGTGAACATGTAAAAAGCGGACGGTCATCCCCACGACAGTTCCGACAACACAGCGTCTGCAACCAGTCACTTTCGCCGGAAGTCGGTCAGATCGCTCTGCGCCACCTGCCACACAGCCTCCACCCTGTCCGTCCGCCCAGGGGTGTGACCCGTCATCAACAAGTGCAGAAGGTCACGACAGGCCGGCTCCGGCCCTTCCGCAACCACCTCGACCGCCCCGTCCGGGAGGTTGGTGGCGGATCCGACCAGGCCCAGGCGCCGGCCCCGGGTACGCACGTAGTCACGAAAGCCGACGCCCTGGACAAGGCCGGCGACCCGGGCAGTGAATCGGACCACGGCGTGTCCGGACTCCCTCTGCTCCGCGGATACATCGCTCATCAGCACGGTAGGGTACTAGCCATTGTGGATACCACATACTTCCCAGACATGGCAGGCCGACCGAGAGGGACACGGCGACAGGATGATCATCGACTGGAACGGCCGGACCGGCCACGTTTCCGCCGCCGGTCCGCTGCCGTGCTACTCGCGTGTGGAGCTCTCGGCTCGGCACTCCTTCTCAGCGGTTGCGGCCAGAACTTCTCCCAGGACGGCGGCACGCTACCCGCCCCGCACGCGAGCACCGATGGTGACCGCCAGGTGACCCCGGAGCCGGTCGACAGCGCAGACAAGATTATTGGTCCTGGCTACGCCCCGCCGCGTACCGCAGGGCCTACCCAGACAGCGGTGCCCAATCTGCCGGGCGGCAAATAGTAGTCAGTACCACTCATAACTACCACCCCTACGATTCACCTCATGCCGATCGCCGGTGAGACGCGGCTGGACACCCGGTTACCCAGACCAAGATCAGCCCGCTCGCCGGCCTGGTAGCCCGCACGACCGCCGCTCCCGGAGAGCTGGCGTGTCCTTGGCGCTCGCAACCTAGGGTAGACGCTTGCCAGGTGCGCATCCACCCGCTGGCTTCGATTCGCCAGGACGACGCCCACCGACGGCGTCGTCGAGGGCCCGTCTGATCCGTTCTCCCGGGTCTGCTTCTGCTGGGTCTGCGCCCGCTCCCGGGCCATCCGCTCCGTCCTGGTCAGTCTCTCCGCCACCGCCACCGCGAAGCCGGCCATCCACGACCGACGAAACGCCCGCGGGTCCTCCCGGCGTGGCGGACGGGCGAGAGCCAACCCCTGTGCCTGCTGGACCAGCAACGAGGTAAACAACATCTGCACGCGGTGGATATCCGCATCCATCCCGAACAGATGAGCGGAGTGCCCCGTCCCCACTGCACGCTGCTCGGTCCGGTACACGAGCCGACAACCAAGCGGTGCGGCAATGCCCGCGAGCAACGAGATCTTGTCCCGGGCATAGGGCGAATCGACGGCCACCACCAGGTCAGCCGCCTCGACGCGGTGCGGCGACGCCTCCTCGACCAGCGCGCGGTCGATCCCGTACTGGGCGATCAGCTCGGCTGCCTTGCTGTTATAGGTTTCGCGGGCGGCTTCGCTCAGCCCCTCCGCCTCCGCCATCGCCAACAGCTTCCGTATACGACCGAGCAGGGCATCCGGATTCATCGCGCCTCCGTCCATGTCGCGTCGGGGGCAGGCCAGCCAACCGACGTGTCGGATGATGCCTCACCGATCCCGGCAGCCCGGTCTCGGCCCTGGACGAGGCGATAACTGTGAACGCCGCGGCAGGTCTGGCTCCCCACCGACTATCGCGGACGCCACGCCCGGCACCCCACCCGAGAGCCGCAGGCACCCGAGAGTCGCGGGATTCGAACGTGTGATCGAACCTTACCATCTGGCCCGCCCTGGGTGCGGCTGGCAGGTGGGGCAGGTGAAGCTCGACCGGTTCATGAAAGCGTCCCGGCGCACCGCGTCTCCGCATCGTGTGCACGGCCGACCCGCACGGCCGTACACCTGTAGCGACCGTTCGAACAGCCCGCTGACTCCGTCCGCCGACACGTACAGGCGGTCGAAGGACGTACCGCCCGCCTCGAGAGCCGCGGTCATCACCGTCCGCGCGCAATCCAGCAGCCTGCCGACCTCCGCCCGAGTGAGGGTCTCGGTCGGCCGCGCGTAGTGCAGCTTCGCGGCCCACAGGGCCTCGTCCGCGTAGATGTTCCCGACCCCGCTGACAAGTGTCTGATCGAGCAGGGCCCGCTTCACGCCGGTACGGCGTCGACGCATCCTCTCCGTGACGAGGCGCTCGTCGAAGGCGAGGTCCAGGGGATCCCTGGCGATGTGCGCGACGGGAGCAGGCAGATCCGCTTCCCCCACCGCGACCGCCAGGCCACCGAAGGTACGTTGATCCACAAATCGCAGTTCGCGTCCTCCGTCCGTGAAGACGAACCGGATCCGCAGATGCTTCTGGTCGGGGGTGGCGGGTGGAACGACGAGCAACTGTCCGCTCATCCCGAGATGGGCGATCAGCGCATCCCCCTGGGCCGGATGACCTGGGGGCAGGGCAGGCGGAGACATCTCGGCCAGCACGGCAGCTGATTCCTCCTCCGGTGGTTCTTCTGGAACCACCGGAGCGCACGCCGCATGGTCTACCGGCGGCTGAAGCACCAGCCACAGATACTTGCCGCGACGTCGTGCCGCCGTTATCCGGCAGCCGACGAGCAGCGCCGAAAAGTCGGCGGCACCGGCCAGATGACGGCGCACCGCACGAGGATGGTGGACGTCAACCGATGCGATGACGCGACCGACGACACCACGTTCCAGACCGCGGCGAACAACCTCTACTTCGGGGAGTTCTGGCATGATCTCCGGTCATCGGGCCGGGTCAGTGGGATGACACCGGACCCTCGACGTGGCTCGATGAATCTGTCGCCACCACTGAGGAAGCGAATCGAGGCAACGGGTGATCATCCGCTCTCACGGGCCCGAGACCCGATCGTGATCGAGGCCGCCGATGGCGGACTTCTCGTGATCTCCGCCGACGACATCCACGCCCGAACCGTCCTCCCGCCCCAGGGCCGACCGTTCCTCGAGAACCGCGAAAGCCGCGGCGGCCGCCCGCTGCTCAGCCTCCTTCTTACTTCCCCCTTCGCCCTCGCCCAGTGGCTCTCCCGCGATCCTCGCGTAGGCGGTGAACCGCTTCGCGTGGTCCGGACCGGCCTCCTCGACGACATATTCAGGCGGTCCGAGAGCCAGCACCGCCGTCTGTTCCTGCAGTGAGGTCTTCCAGTCAAGCCCTGCGCCCCGGCCGGCGGCCTCGTCCAGCAGGGGATCGAAGAGACGGTGCACGAAACCGGAGGCCACGTCGAAGCCTGAGGACAGATAGACCGCCCCGATGATGGCCTCGAGGGTGTCGGCGAGAATGCTCGCCTTGTTGCGTCCCCCGGTGGTCTCCTCCCCCCGGCCCAGCAGTAGGTACGGACCGAGCCCGGTGGGTCCGATCCCCCGTGCCACGTCCGCGAGAGCCCGCATGTTCACAACCGAGGCCCGCTGCTTGGCGAGCTGCCCCTCGGGAAGATCCGGGTGGCGGATGAACAATGCCGCCGTCACCACCAGACCAAGCACCGCATCGCCCAGGAACTCCAGGCGTTCGTTGGTGGGCAGGCCGCCCTTCTCGTAGGCGTAGGAGCGGTGGGTGAGTGCGCGGTCGAGCAGCTCGGGGTCGATGGCGACCTCGAGTACCTCGATCAGGCCGTCCCGCGGCGGCGGGGGTGGCAACTGGCGGGTCATCCGACCAGCCCGGCCAAGGCCCGGCGATGCGCCACCAAGGTCGCCATCGCCGCTCGGGTCCGAGAAGCCAGGTCCACACGGACCGCGGCCGACGCCGCCCTCAGCGCCGCGAGCAGCCCGACTGCCTGGCTGTCGCCGGCTTCACCCGGCGCCCGCTCCGCGTGGACCGCGACACCATCGACCCCCAGCACGATCGTTCCCCCCCGCACATCAGGATCTTCCAACGTTCCCCATCCCGGATCCAGACCGGCCCTGGGCGGGTGCCCCGTACCCCGATGAGATTCCCACCATCGCATCCCCCGGATGACGGACATCAGGACATCTCCGGTGAATCCGTCGGTGACCGCCACGTCGACTCCGCGGCGATGATCGATCCTCTGGCCGTCGCCCGGCTCGCCCGTCCACGGAGCCGCGAGGAGCCGATCAGCCGTCAGCGGGCCGACATAGTGCAGATCAAGCGATCGGAGCAGCTCGTCGGCGGCTCGCCGCAAGGTGTCGGGGATCGCTGGACGCGCCGTCAGAAGCCCGACGCGAGGAGCGTCGACGGCGAAGCGAACCGCGGCGTACGCGCTGCCCGCGACCGCGAACTGGGCGAGTTCGTCCGCCGTCACATCAACCGTCGCCCCCGCGTCACACAGCACGACGGGGGCATTCGACCCGCCGACAATCGAGGCGAGGGTGGCCCGCGTCGCCCCGGGTAGCAGACCGTAGGTGAACTGAGCCGAGGCGACCACGGCTTCGGCCGGGGCTACCGAGACCATCGCATCGGCATGTCCGTCGCGGACCAGGCGCGCCGCTACCCGGACGCCGGAGTCCCGACGTGCTCGCACTTCACGCAATGCCTCCGGGCCCGCCGAAACGCCGCGAGCGGCCGTGGCGAGCAGAACGCGCTCGCCTGGCACAATTCCCAGGCGAGCAAGGTCATCCCGGACGGCGTCACCGGATGTCACCAGAGTGAGCACCAGATGCGGATCGGCGTCGAGCGCACTGGGCAATGTCTCGAGGAGAGGCCCGGAAGGGGACCCCTCCCCCACCAGGTCAACAGCGATACGTGTCACACCGGGTCAGACGTCAAGCACCTGACGGTCGTTGTACCGGCCGCACGTGCCACAGACGGTGTGCGGCCGGATCACGTGCCCCCGCGAGCACTTTGCGAGGGTCGGCACCTTGGCCTTCCACTGCGAACGCCGGGACCGGGTGTTGCTGCGCGAGGTGCGCCGCTTCGGGACGGCCACTATTCCTTCTCCTTGCTCTCATGAGGGTCGGTGCGACCCTTCTCGGTTCCCGTTGCTCCGCTGTCGGCCAGCGCGGACAGCGCCGCCCATCTCGGGTCGGATCGCGCATGGGAATGTCCAGGCTCGACATCGTCGAGACGCACCCCGCAGTCCACGCAGAGTCCCGCACAGTCCGGGCGGCAGATGGGTGACAGCGGAAGGTTGAGCACCAGGGCATCCCGCACCACGGGCTCGATGTCCGCATGATCATCGATTAGTACCCGAGCGTCTTCGTCGTCACCCAGGTCCACGGCTCGGTCAGGGTAGTAGAACAGCTCGCGAAACTCGACCATGCTGGCCTCAGACACGTCGTCCAGGCAGCGCGCACATTCACCCCGAAGCGGCGCCACGACGGTCCCGCTGACCAGAACACCCTCGATCACCGATTCGAGACGCAGGTCCAAGGTGGCGCTCGCGCCAGCCGGCACCCACATCATCTCGGTTCCGAGACCGGCGGGAAGTTCCGCCTCCGCCCGGACAAGCCGCATCGACCCGGGCCGCCGACCGAGCTCACGGGTGTCCAGCACAAGGGGACCCTTCGGGGTCCGACGGCGAGAGTGGGATCCAGTCATGGCGGCAGTCAAATTCACATCTACGTCAATGTCAGGAAGCCCGGCCGAAACAGGGCCTTCGTGGTGGTATAGCTACCCGGCGTCGCTGACGACGGAGGCGGCCCGGCGTCGACGGCGCCCTGGACCCTCCCAGAGGCCTGGACCCTCCCAGAGGATCGACGAACAGACTCCAGCCAGTCAGCTACTGCGAGCCGGTCAGCTACCGAGCCGGCTAACTACCGAGCCGGTCAGCTACTGCGGTCCTAGCCTATCCGATCGGCGCCGCGGACGATCCGATCAGGCTGCCGAGATCTCCGGGCACCCGAGCCCGGCGGGCGGCGGACCTCCGCCCAGGAACCCACTCGGGCACCGCTCACCCCCCCCCCGCGACCGGCCCGGAGCCCGGACGGTCGGGAACGGCGGGAGAGCCCGGCGGAAGTCGGTCGGCGGCTACCCACCCGGCGGGAGTTACTGAGCGAGACGCTCACGGAGCTGTTTGAGTACCACATCGGGTACCAGCCCCGACACATCGCCCCCGTAACGCGCGACCTCCTTCACCAGGCTGGAGGACAAAAAAGCGTATTGCGGGTTCGTGCTCATGAAAAGAGTCTCCACGCCCGCAAGCGAATTGTTCATCTGCGCCATCTGAAGCTCATAGTCGAAGTCGCTGACCGCACGCAGTCCTTTGACGATCGACTGGATACCCCTGCTCCGACAAAAATCGACGATCAGCCCGTGGGACGCATCCACCAGGACGTTGGACGGCGCCATCGGATGATCACGCAGGGCCTCCCTGATGAGCTCCATCCGCTCGTCGACGGTGAACAAGGTGACTTTGTTCTTGTTGATCGATACGGCGACCACGACCTCATCGAAGAGTCTGCTCGCTCGGACGATGATGTCGAGATGACCGTTGGTGATCGGATCAAATGAACCGGGACAGGCTGCCCTCCTCATGATCGAATACCGTACCAGAGAGCGCCCTCCCCGTACCTCCGGTCGCGCAGCGCACACAACCCGTCAGGCCAGGCGACCGGGCCCGAGCGGTGCGATCTTTCGACAACGCAGACACTGTCCGCAGTCAACCAGGCGGCCGCCAGCAGCTTTGACAGCACTTCGCCGAGTTCCGAGTCGCGCATCGCGTACGGCGGATCGAGGAAAACCACGTCGTAGGGATTACCCGAGGCGTTCTGCACCACACGCTCTACCGCGGCTTGCACGATCTTCGCGCCCGACAGTCCCATCGCTGTCACGTTCCGCCGCAGAGTGCGTATCACGACCGGATCGCGGTCAACGAGAAGGGCATGAGCGGCACCCCGAGACAGCGCTTCCAGACCGACCGCACCAGATCCGGCATAAAGATCGGCAACCCGAGCGCCCCGCAGATCCAGGCAGGTCGACAAGGTGTTGAACAATCCCTCACGGGCACGTTCCGAGGTCGGACGGGTGGTTGTCCCGGGTGGAACCACGAGCCGCCGACCACCCGCGGTCCCACTGATGATGCGCGTCATCGGGCCACCCGGTCATCCCTTCTCGAGGAAGGCGACACTGGTGTCGTCGAGAACCGCGTCGAGCAGCCGGCGCAGTGCGGGATGCCGGTCCAACCCGGGGTCGTCGTCAACCAGGCGACCGGCCTCCGCGCGTGCGTCGCGGATCAGGTCCTCGTCACGAAGAAGTTCCAGGAGCTTCAGGGATCGTCGCCCGCCGGACTGAGCGGCCCCAAGCACATCGCCCTCCCGACGCTGCGCGAGGTCGAGACGGGCCAGCTTCGCCCCGTCGCTGGTGGCGGCGACCGCGCTGAGCCGCTCCCAGGCGGGGGATCCCGGCTCGGCCGCTGTATGCAGAAGACACCAGCCGGGCGCGGTGCCCCGGCCGACCCTCCCGCGCAACTGGTGCAGCTGGGACACACCGAACCTGTCCGCGTCCAGGACGACCATCACTGTTGCGTTCGGTACGTTCACTCCCACCTCGATGACGGTGGTGGCGACCAGCACGTCGACCTCGCCGGCCGCGAATCGGTTCATGGTGGCCTCCCGCTGCCCGGGTGCGAGACGACCGTGCAGTGGTTCAACCCTGAGATCCGCAAGATCGCCATCCACCAGCAGGGGCAGCACCTCACACACTGTCGCAGCTGGTCGGGACGCTCGCGGATCCGGACCAGCCGCCGAGGATCCGGCGGGGTCATCCTCCCCGCACTCATCCTCCCCGCCCGCACCGATCCGGGGACACACGACATAGGCCTGATGCCCGGCGGCCACCTCATCGCGGATTCGTCCCCACATCCGATCCGTCCAGGATCTCTGGCTCGCCGGCACCACGAACGTCCCGATGGGAGAGCGTCCCGCCGGCAGTTCAGTGAGCTCGGAGACTTCGAGATCACCGAACACGGTCATCGCGACCGTCCGGGGAATCGGCGTCGCGGTCATCACAAGAAGGTGGGGAGGACGTCGTCCACGCGCTCGCAGCGTGTCCCGCTGTTCGACGCCGAAACGATGCTGTTCGTCAACGACGATCAGACCAAGATCGCTAAAGATCACCTCATCGTGCAGCAGGGCATGAGTGCCGACCACCAGACCGGTGGAACCGTCTGCGATCTCCGCCAGAGCCTCCCGCCGCGCACGCGCCCCCATCGATCCGGTGACCAACGTCACCCGCGTGGCCCGATGATCGGCTCCTAGTTCTCCTGCCCGGGCCAGGTCGCCGAGCATCTCCCGGAGGCTTCGGCTGTGCTGAGCGGCAAGAGTTTCGGTGGGCGCCAGGAGTACCGCCTGACCGCCCGTGTCGACCACGGTGAGCATCGCCCGCAGGGCGACCAGTGTCTTGCCCGAACCCACCTCTCCCTGCAGCAGGCGATGCATCGGAACGGGCCGACCGATCTCGGCCGCGATCGTCTTCCCCACCTCGCGCTGGCCCGTCGTGAGGGGGAAGGGCAGAGCGGCGTCGAACGCCGTCAGTAGACCATCCGGACGCTGCGGCCGGGGTGTCGTCGCCATCGCCTCCACCTCACGACGCCGTTGGGCCAACGCCACCTGCAACACCAGAGCCTCATCCCAGGTGAGGCGCCGACGACCGGAGGCGATCTCACCACGGTTCGCGGGCTGGTGAACCAGCCGGAAGGCCTCGGCCAGAGCGGGCAGGCGGTACCGGCTGCGGAGATCGTCCGGCAGCGGATCCTCGACGGGATCGAGAGAGTCCAACGCCAGCCGGACGCACCTCGCCAGCGTCCAGCTCGGCACCTTGGCGGAGGCGGGGTAGATCGGAACCAGCGCGTTCGCGAACGGCGCACCGCTGGCGGCTTCCCCGCTCTCCTCGGGTTCGAGGAGCTGGACCTCCGGGTTGGTCAGCTGACGCCGCCCGCGGAACTCGTCGACCTTGCCGGCGAACAGCGCGGTCGTCCCGGGACGGAGGTCACGCTCCCGCCAGCTCTGATTGAAGAAGGTCAGCGACAGTGAATGCCGGCCGTCCGTCACCGTCACGCGCACCATCGACTTCCGGGTGCCGCGCATCGGGCGGCGTTCTGTCTTCTCGACCCGGGCCTGGACCGTCACCGTCTCACCGACGACGAGGTCCGCGAGGTCCGTCAGCTCGCCTCTCTCGTGGTACCGGCGGGGCAGGTGCCCCAGCAGATCACCAACCAGCCTCAGCTCCAGGCCATCGGCCAAGAGGGCGGCGGCACGCGCGCCGACGAGAGCCTTCAGGGGCGTGTCGAGGTCGACCACATCACCGATAGTGCACCGGACCACCGACAGTACCGAGGCCCACCGGCTCCCGCCGCATCATCTGGGCCACAGAAGGTGGGGTAACCTCAAGCGGGTCATCGCTACGCGCGTCCCCCGGCGGCGCCGTCGGGGTTGCGGGTTCCGGGTTGCGTACGATCCTGGTTCTGAGTCCCCTGACGTCCCGGGCACGCCTACCGGGACCAGTACTACTTCGACTTCGGCTACTACTTCGACGGAGTGTTTCTCGTGTCTTCGGTGTGTGACGTCTGCGGCAAGGGGCCGGGCTTCGGTATGTCGGTCTCCCACTCCCACCGACGCACGCGCCGTCGGTGGAACCCCAACATCCAGACCGTGCGCACGGTCGTGGGCGGGACCCCCAAGCGGCTGAACGTCTGCGCTTCCTGCATCAAGGCGGGCAAGGTCTCTCGCGCCTGAGCCCTCCGGCCGGAGGGGGCGACACCGGACGCGGGCCTCCCGCGGACGTCGAGGCGGAGCACGGCCACATCCACGTCGGGTACGGTGCCGGTCACCGACGCCGATCCGTTAGTGTCCCGGCATGGCAGGCTCCAGGCGTCGGATTCGGCTCGCCCTCCTGTTCGGTGGCCGCAGCACCGAACACGCGATTTCCTGTGTATCGGCCAGCGGCGTACTGCGAGCCCTGGATCGTGACGTCTACGACGTCGTCCCGGTCGGCATCGACATGCATGGCCGCTGGGTCATGCTGCCGGACGACCCGACCGCCCTCGCGGTGACGGGAGACCGGCTGCCCGCCGTCGTCGCGGCCCGCGGTGAGAGCGTCGTCCTGGCCGCGGATCCGACGACGCCCGGTCTGCTGCCGCGCCGCCCCCGCGGCGGCCTCGACGCTGCCAGGAGCACCCTCGGGAGCGGCGACACCCTCGGGGACATCGACGTGGTCTTCCCGCTGCTCCACGGCCCCTTCGGGGAGGATGGGACGGTCCAGGGCCTCCTGGAGATGGCCGGCCTGCCCTACGTCGGCTCCGGGGTGTTCGCCAGCGCGGCCGCCATGGACAAGCAACACATGAAGGCACTGCTGCGGGCCGCCGGCCTTCCCGTCGGGTCCTACGCCGTCCTGCGGGCCGGTGACACGCTCACCGGGGCCGACCAGGAACGGCTGGGGCTGCCCGTCTTCGTGAAGCCCGCGCGCGGCGGGTCGAGTATCGGGATCAGCCGGGTCGATGCCTGGGCGGACCTGGACACCGCGATCAAGGCAGCCCGCGCCAGCGACCCCAAGGTCCTGGTGGAGTCGGCGATCGTCGGCCGCGAGATCGAGTGCGGGGTCCTCGGAACTCTGGACGGCCCCGGTGCCGAGGCGAGCGTGCCCGCCGAGATCATCGTCACATCTTCGGCCGGCTTCTACGACTTCGAGGCCAAGTACATGTCCGACGCCACCCACTTCGACGTCCCGGCCAATTTGCCCCACGCGGTACGGGAGGAGGTGCGGAGAGTGGCAATCGCGGCATTCGAGGCCTTGGACTGCGCCGGGCTCGCGCGGGTTGACATGTTTGTCACGGCTGACCACCATGTGATCATCAACGAGGTCAACACGATGCCCGGTTTCACCCCTACCTCGATGTTCCCGCGGATGTGGGAGGCGAGCGGGGTCACCTATCCGCAGTTGGTGGACCGGCTCGTCAGGCTGGCCCTGCGCGACGGAGCGGGGCTGCGCTGACCGCCCGGCACCTCACGCCACCCGGGCCCGTGACGGCGCAGAGGCGTTCCGCCGGGCGGAATGGCCGGGAGCTCGTCTCAGGATGTCGTCGACCTGCTGTGCGCCCGCACGGCGGGGGCGACCGAGACGAGTACCTCGAACGCCTGCACGTCGGCGGGCAGGATGAGAACCACCTGGGGCTGCCGCGTCGGAGTGGAATAGCGCACCGTCGTCCCGCCCAGGTCCTCGGCAAACCACCCCACATCGTCGACGACGGACAGCATCGCATCGGGACGGTAGCTTGCCGGAAGACCCGACGCGCCGCAGGTGAGCACCACCGGCGTCGCGCCGTAGGCCGCTGCCGTGGTCTGCGGGGGGTCCAGTGCCCGGCGGTCGAGGTCGTCCCCGAGCGACGGGGGAAGGTCGTGGACCAGGTCCACGCACGACGAGCGGGCCGACTCCGCGGGAATCGGCACGTTGGTCAGCCGGATCGATCCGGGACCGCCGCATCCGACCAGCGCGAGCAGGACCCACGAGGCGACGAACACCGGAGACCGACCTGACCGCCCCGGCCGGCGCCTGCCCCCTGCCGGGCGCCCGCCCCACTCGGCTTGCTCACCACCGGTGGCCATGTCCCGATTCTGGCGCGCCACCGGCGTCACCGGGTCCCCCCGTCCCGGAGCCGACCTGACCCACGTCGGGACGGAGAAGCTCAGAAGTGAACAACCGGGCAGGTCAGCGTGCGGGTGATGCCGTCGACCGACTGCACTCTCGCCATGACCATCTTCCCGAGGTCGTCGACGGTGGCCGCCTCCGCCCGGACGATGACGTCATAGGGGCCGGTGACGTCCTCGGCCTGAGTGACCCCGGGGATCTGCTCGATCTCCTTGGCAACCGAGGAGGACTTGCCGACCTCGGTCTGGATAAGGATGTACGCGTGGACCACAGACGCTCCCTCGTCGGACGTCGACAGCCCGTCGAGCAGAACTACGGGCCGACAGAAGGTAACAGGCAAACGGCCCGGATGAGAGCCTCCGAGGTCGAGGAATTTACTCAGATCGGCCGGCGGCGACCGACTGAGGGGTCGCCCGGCCTCATCCGGAACCCCAATCGTGGGGGTCAGCTGGTCGGCTCGGTACCCGGTTGTGATGGCAACCACGACGACGCTACCCAGAGCGATGAATAGGAGACACGCGAACGCTCGGAGTATCCGGAGCGAGCCGCCGCCGGGACCGAGCCCCGCCCCGCCCCGCGTACTGACGATCGCCGGATCGGATTCGGGCGGCGGCGCGGGCATCCAGGCGGATCTCAAGACGATGCTCGCCCTCGGCGTCCATGGCATGAGTGCGATCGTCGCGGTGACGGCACAGAATTCCCTGGGCGTCCATGGTGTGTGGGATCTCCCTCCGGAAGCGGTCCGAGCCCAGATCAGAGCGGTCGTGGCGGACATCGGGGTCGACGCGGTGAAGACGGGGATGCTCTCCTCCGCCGCACTGGTCTCGTTGGTCGCCGCCGAGCTCTCGCGGCTCGACGTGCCCGTCGTGGTCGATCCGGTCAGCGTCTCCAAGCACGGCGACCCCCTGCTGGCCCCGGAGGCGGTCGAGGTGGTCCGTACGGAGCTCATGCCCCGTGCCACCATCGCCACACCGAACCTCGACGAGGTACGTCTGCTGACCGGGGTGGAGGTGCGGGACATCGCCGGCCTGCCCAGAGCCGCCGAGGCGATGCTCGCCCTGGGCCCGCGCTGGGTGCTGGTGAAGGGCGGGCATCTTCCCGGCGACGCGGTCGACCTGCTCACCGACGGGACCACCGAGGTCGTCCTCCGAAGCCCCCGCCTGGACCGGCGGCACACCCATGGCACCGGCTGCACGCTGGCCTCCGCGATCGCCGCGCACCTGGCGCAGGGGCGTGGTCACGCCGAGGCCGCACAGTCCGCCAAGGCCTACGTCAGTGGCGCCCTGGCCAGCGGCTTTCCGCTCGGCGCGGGGATCGGCCCGGTAGACCATGGCTATCGTCACCGTAGGTAGCGGCCTGAGAGTCGGGCTCGGGCCGCGCCGGTGGCGTCTGGTTCAATCGCCCCGCCGCACGTGACCTGACGCACGTCACGCATCCGCATCATCACCGTGGAGGTAGCCCGTGGGGGCGCACAGCTCGGGAGTGGTACCATCCACCAGCACGGACCGAAGATGGTACCGCATCGTCGGCGGTGCTCCGCTCACCGGCTCGGTCGAGGCGTCCGGGGCCAAGAACTCGGTCACCAAGCTGCTCGTCGCCACCCTCCTCACGCCAGAGCCGTGCACCCTGACCCGGGTGCCTCGGATCGCCGAGGTCGACGTGGTCTTGGGCATGCTCGCCGAACTCGGCACTCAGGTGGAGTGGCTGGACGAGCACACTGTGCGACTCGCCACCGAAAAGATCATCGACGCGTCGCTGTCCGAGGCCTACTCCGGGGTCAACCGGATACCGATCCTGATGATGGGCCCGCTCCTGCACCGCGTCGGCGAAGCCGTGATCCCGCTGCCCGGCGGTTGCCGGATCGGCAAGCGCCCCGTCGACTTCCACCTCGCCGGCCTGCGTGCCATGGGTGCAGAGATCGTCGAGCAGATACGTTCCGTCCAGGTCAAGACGCTGGGTCTGCACGGCACCCATGTCGCACTGCCGTTCCCGAGCGTCGGCGCGACCGAGAACCTGCTCCTGGCCGCGGTCCGGGCACAGGGTACGACCGTCATCTCGAATGCGGCGGTGGAACCCGAGGTCATCGACCTCATCATGTTCCTGCAGCAGATGGGCGCCCTCGTCGACGTGGAAGTCGACCGCACGATCGTGGTGCAGGGGGTCGGCGCACTGCGGGGAGCCACCCACGCCCCGATCCACGACCGCATCGAAGCGGCGTCCTTCGCCTCGGCCGCGGTGGCCACCGACGGCAGGGTGGAGGTGGTCGGTGCCCGCCAGGAACATCTGGCGACCTTCCTCAACCACCTCCGCCGGCTCGGTGGCGAGTTCGAGGTCACCCCGCGGGGAATGACCTTCTTCCGGGCCCGGCCGTTGACCGCGTCACATGTGCAGACCGACGTGCACCCCGGGTTCATGACCGACTGGCAGCAGCCCCTGGTCGTCCTGCTCACCCAGGCCGGGGGTGCCTCCGTGATCCACGAGACGATCTACAAGGACCGGTTCGGGTACACCAGACAGCTGGCCGAGATGGGCGCCGACATCGCCCTGTCGACCCTGTGCCTCGGTGGGAAGGCCTGCCGGTTCGCGTCCCGGGACTTCGAGCATTCGGCGGTCGTGAGCGGGCCGACCTCCCTCACCGGCGGTGATCTGGCGATCCCCGACCTGCGCGCCGGCTTTGCCTACGTGCTGGCCGCGCTGGTGGCCGACGGCACCAGCGTCATCCGCGGGACCCGTTTCCTCGAACGCGGTTACGAGGACCCGGTGGGTAAGTTGCGCTCGATCGGAGCGCTCATCGACACGCAGGCCGTGGGTTCGCCCCCCGGCACCGACCACGCCCCGGCCTGACCGGAACGATGGTGCTGCCGGGCCAGGCGCGGGCAGGTCAGGCGCGCGGGCAGGTCAGAGACGGAGCCGGTACTCCGGGCCCGGCTCCCGACTCATCAGATCCTTGACGGCCTCCATCGGAGGAAGACCCTCATAGAGGACCCGTTCGACCTGACGG
Source organism: Frankia sp. CcMO1 (assembly GCF_977945845.1). NCBI lineage: Bacteria > Bacillati > Actinomycetota > Actinomycetes > Frankiales > Frankiaceae > Frankia > Frankia sp. CcMO1. The sequence goes on along the minus strand of NZ_CDWTMG010000024.1, from coordinate 24,602 downwards.
GTGATCGGCATGGAGACGCCCAGGTCATCGGCCATGGCGAGCAGGGGGCGGCAGGAGCGCACCCCCTCGGCGACCTGCTGCTGTTCGGCCTCCACCTGCGCGAGCGTGAGGCCACGCCCGAGTTTCTCGCCGAAGGTGCGGTTGCGCGAGAGCGGGGAGCCGCAGGTCGCCACGAGATCCCCCAGTCCCGCCAGTCCCGCGAAGGTCATCGGATCGGCACCCAGCGCGACCCCGAGTCGGAGGGTCTCGGCCAGGCCGCGCGTCATCAACGAGGCGAGGCTGTTGGTGCCGAAACCCATTCCCTCCAGCATGCCGGCAGCCAGCGCGATGATGTTCTTGATCGCTCCGCCCAGCTCGCAGCCGATCACGTCGGTGTTGGTGTAGGGGCGGAAATAGGCCGTCCAGCACGCCGCCTGGACGGCCTCCGCCGTGCTCGTCGAGGTACTGGCGATCACAGTCGCCGCCGGCTGCTCGGCGGCGATCTCGGGCGCCAGATTCGGACCGCTCACCACCGCGATCCGGTCCGGCGACACGCCCGTGACCTGCGTGATGACCTCGCTCATCCGCAACTGACTGCCCACCTCCACCCCCTTCATCAGACTGACGTAGACGGCGTCGGGCCCAATCAGGGGCGCCCATCCCACGAGGACGGAGCGCAGCGCCTGAGACGGTACGGCCAGCACCACGAACTCCGCGCCGGCCAGCGCCTCCCCCGCGTCGGACATCGCGCGCACCCGGTCCGGCAGCTGGATCGCCGGCAGATAGCGCGGATTGACATGGCGGGTGTTGACCGCCCGGACGATCTCAGGGTCACGGGCGACCAGGTTGACCCGCGCTCCGGCATCCGCGAGGACCTTCGCGAACACGCTTCCCCAGGACCCGGCCGTAAGCACCGCGGCCCGTCTCACCTCGTCCCCCGGGAAACGTCCGGCCGAGCGCGGGGAGCGATCGCAACCCCGACGATGGGTACGAGGAAGGCGACACCGATCGAGGCGTTTTCTACCTTGTGGCGGGAATCGACAATAATTGTGCCCTCCGGATGGATCGCGCGCATGGTACCGACGTCCGGCCGGCTGGACACCTCGCACCTCGCATCCCGCCGCGTCCTCACTCTGACCGTAGACGCCGATCTGACGGGTACCACGCAGGATGCGCCGCATGCCGGGGACGCGCCACGGCTCCGGCGTTCAGCCCGCGCCCGGAGGACCCGGGGCACCACGGGGTCGGCATGGCCTATGGTCGCCTTCGTGTGGCTCCCACGAAACGGAGTGTCCTGGACAGTCGTGCTGCCGCTGAAGAACCTCACCCGGGCGAAGACCCGGCTGGACCGCCCCGACCGGAGCCGGCTGGCCCTTGCGATGGTCTTGGACACGGTGACGGCGGTACTTGAGTCCGAGACCAGTCTGGTCGGCGCCGTGATGATCGTGACGAACGATCAGACGGCCGACCACGCTCTGTCGGCTCTCCCCAATCTCCACTATATCGGCGCAGATCGACCGGACCTTTCCCCGGCTGCGAGGGGTGCTCGGCTCGTCGTGATTCCGGACGAACCCGACCGAGGTCTCAATCCCGCCCTGGTGCACGGCGCCGCGCTGGCCTCGGCCCGCTGGCCCACCCGTGCGGTGGCTGCCCTCTCCGCCGACCTTCCCGCGCTGCGCCCCCCCGAGCTGCATCAGGCGCTGTCCGAGGCGAGCCAGCACCGTCGCGCGGTTCTCGCCGACGCGGCCGGAACGGGAACCGTTCTGCTGACCGCGTCGGCCGGCGCCATCCTGCAGCCCGCATTCGGACCACACAGTCACGCCACGCACCGTCGCTCCGGAGCGGTGGATCTGACGGGAACCCTCGGTGGCTCGGTACCGGGACTGCGACGTGACGTCGACACGCTGGCGGATCTGGCGCAGGCCCGGGACCTGGGGGTGGGCTGGGCCACCAGGGCGACGCTGACCGCCGGGTATCACTCCCCGCTCGCGGCGGAGGACTCCGGCGGACCCGGCGGCGAACCGGGCACCTCGGCGGAGCCAGGGCTGTCCGTACCGCCGGGGATCGTAGGCGGAACCCAGCGCCGGATCGTGAGCGACGCGAGCGGACCAGGTCGGGCGAAGAAGTATCCCTGACCCAGCTCGCAACCCAGCTCCTCGAGCTCGGCGATCTGTCCTTCCCGCTCGATGCCCTCAGCCACGACGACGGCACCGAGGGCGTGCGCGAGACTGATCATCGATCGACGCATCGTCGCCACCCGGTGTCCGTCCCTGGGCAGTTCGAGCAGCGTCCGATCGAGCTTCACGACGTCCACCGGCAGTTGATGGAGGGCGGCCAATGTGCTGTGGCCGGCACCGACGTCGTCGAGCGCGACCGCCACCCCCAGCGCACGAACCTCGTTCAGCACCTCGCGTGCGCCGCGCAGATCGTCGATCCGGCTCGTTTCGGTGATCTCGACCACCAGCCTGCCCGGGTCGAATCGACTGGCCGCCAGCGCCTGGGCGACGCTGTCGAGCAGCATGGTGTCGGCAACCCTGCTGGCTGAGACGTTCACGTGCAGCCGCAGTGCCGAGGCCGGGTACGCCACGGCGACCTCCGCGCAGGCCTGGGTGAGGACCATGTCGTCGAGGGCGCCGACGATGCCGCCGTCCTCCGCGGCCGCAACAAAGGTGCCCGGTGGCACCGGTCCACGCCCCGGCTCCGTCCATCGGGCGAGCGCCTCCAAGGCGACCGGACTGCGATCGCGCAGCCGCACGATGGGCTGGTAGTGCACGTCGAAGCCGGCCGACCGTCCTCCCCTGCGCAGGGCGGTGGCGAGGGCGTCGGCGAGGTGCGTGCCGGCGCTGGGCGGGCACAGCCCGGGCCGGTAGACCACCAGACGGTTCTTTCCCGTTCGTTTTGCCGTGTGGACGGCTGTGTCGGCCCGCCGGAGCAGCGCCTCGGTGGTCTCCTGGGTCCGACGCGCGACGACCAGCCCCACACTCCCGCGGACCGGCCAGAGGTGACCGGCGGCCGGCGCCGGCTGGCGCAGCGCGGCCAGGACCCGTTCGGCAACGGTCTCGGGCAGTTCCCGCCCACCGTCCAACAGCACGGCGAACTCGTCGGAGCCGAGCCTCGCCACAGTGTCCGACGTGCCTACGCAGTGTCGTAGCCGTTGCCCGACCGCGCGCAGCAGATGATCACCCGCGGCGTGCCCGAGGCTGTCGTTGACGACCCGGAAGTCGTCGAGGTCGCAGTACAGAACGGCCACGTCACGGCCGTCGTGGCGGCTCGCGGCGAGGGCGTCGGTGAGCCGCTGCTGGAACAGGGTGCGGTTGGCCAGCTCGGTCAACGGGTCATGGGATGTCCAGTGCCGCACCTCGTGTTCGGCCTCGCAGACCCGGCTCGCCAACCGCTGACTCGTCCGCAGGGTCGTCAGCTGCCGGACGAGGACGGTGAGGACGAGCGTCGCACCCCCGATGATCTCGATCGGATCGAGAACGACTCCGCCGTGGGCCCGCCCCAGCAGAAGCGCCGCGACCACGGCCGCGGCGACATAGGGTACCGCCGGCCACAGCCATCCGAGCAGTTCGCCGCGAACAGGCCATCGGCGGGGCCGGCGGCCGTTCTCCCGGCCGTCCTCCCGGCCGGCACGCGATGCCGCAAGAACGATCAACAGGGCGCCGGCGACCGAGCAGGAACCCGTCATCGTGGGATCACCGTCGTCGAGCTGAACGATCCACACGCCGACGACCGCGAGGCACACCAGTCCGGTTCCGGCGATCGCGATGGCGGGCAGATCCACCGGCTGCCGGAAGCCTGCCACGTGCAGGAATACGAGGATCAGCAGGAGCACGACGATCGGATGCGCAACCGCGAGGAGATGCTCCACCGGCTGCGGCGGGCGGGAGGAGTCCACTTCGTCGATCCCGGCGAGCACCCCGGACCAGGCGAGCAGGAACAGGGAGTTGCCGAGTATGACCTCGTCGAACGCGGTGGCCGGACTGGCGCGCGGATAGGCGGCGCCCGCCCCCTCGCCGCCCGCCCCGGCGACGCGGGTGAGCCGCGGGGAACTCGGCGGCCAGCGGTTGGTGCCCCCAGCGAGGCCAGCCATCCCTGCCGGCGCCAGCACGCCCGCGCGCGGTCGTGATCGACGCGCCCGACCCGCGGGAACAGCCGCGAAGGCGGCGAGCGCGAGGACCGGCATGGCGAGTTGGCCGACGTCGGTGAGATACCCGGCATCCGTCGCGGTCCGCCCTCCGACCGATGCCCCGTCCCAGCGGTGCAGCATCCATCCGGCCTGTCCGACCGTCCAGGTCGTCAGCGCGAAGGACAGCCATACCAGCCAGCGGCCCCGTACTCGACCGAGACGGCGACCGGCCCGGGCACAACTTAGTGTCGCGGTCAGGCCCGCGGCGATCGCGGCGGCGTCGACGAGCATCCCTCGTCCTGTCCTCCTCCCCCTGCGCCGGCCGCCTGGGGCAGTCGGCCACCTGGGGCAGAGGGATCCGACCGGACCACGGAAACGGCCGGCTACATCACGACAAGATACAAACGAGCGCGACGGCGCCCCTCGGCACCGTAGCGCGTGATCGCTATATCACAAAGAGTAGGCGGATACCTCGCGTGCCGCGCGGTCTCTGCCAGCGTCCGGATCGGGGTCAGACCGGCGATACGGGTCCCATCCGGCCCCCCGCTGCCAGAGATGCCGGATCGACGCTGCCGAGTCCATCGGGGGCTGGCACCATCTACAGGCATGAGCGAGCTGCTGGCGACCCATCCTGAACAGCCTCAGCGCAAGGCCCGCAGTGGCCTGCTCGAGCCTCTGGAGACGCCGCGCCAGCCGGCGCCGTCCGACCTGCCCGCCGGCCGCTTCATCAACCGGGAGGCGTCCTGGCTCGACTTCAACGCCCGGGTCCTCGCGCTCGCCGAGGACGTGTCCACGCCCCTGCTGGAGCGCGCGAAGTTCCTGGCGATCTTCGCCAGCAACCTGGATGAGTTCTTCATGGTCCGGGTCGCGGGGCTGATGCGACGCGAGACGACGGGACTGGCCGTCCGTTCCGCCGACGGGCTGACCTCCCGGGAACAACTCGATCTCATCAGCAAGATGACGGCCGAGCTCGCCCAGCGGCATTCGCGGTGCTTCACCGAAGAGGTGGGGCCGTCGCTGGCCCATGCCGGGATCAGCATCCGGTTCTGGTCCCAGCTGACCGAGACCCAGCGTGATCAGCTGCACCACTATTTCCACGAGCAGATCTTCCCGGTGCTCACCCCCCTCGCCGTCGATCCGGCGCATCCCTTCCCCTACATCAGCGGGCTGTCGCTCAATCTGGCCGTCCAGGTCCGTGAGCCGGGCGGGGAGGTCGACCGCTTCGCCCGGGTGAAGGTGCCCCAGAACGTTCCTCGGCTGATCCCCGTGGCGGTGGAGCCCACGGGCACGACCGGTGTCCCGGGGGGCTTGGCCCCCCAGGCGAGCGCATGCTTCGTCCCGCTGGAGGAAGTGATCGCCGCCCATCTCTCCCAGCTGTTCCCGGGCATGGAAGTGATCGACTCCCATCTGTTCCGGGTCACCCGCAACGCCGACCTCGAGGTCGAGGAGGACGAGGCGGAGGATCTGCTCCAGGCCCTGGAGCGCGAGCTCGCCCGGCGCCGGTTCGGTCCCGCCGTCCGCCTGGAGGTGGACGCCGCCATCGATAATGATTTGCTCATCCTGCTGATGCGGGAGCTGGAGATCACCGAACGCGAGGTACATCGGGTCGCCGGCCTGCTCGACCTGTCGACCCTGTGGGCTCTCTACGACCTCGACCGCCCGGAGCTGAGGGATACGCCGCGGGTCCCGATCACACATCCGCGGCTGACGACCGATGAGGGCGAGACACCGGACTTCTTCAGCGTGCTCCGGGAGGGCGACGTCCTCGTCCACCACCCGTACGACTCGTTCACCACGTCCGTCCAGCGGTTCATCGAGCAGGCGGCGGCCGATCCGCATGTTCTCGCCATCAAGCAGACGCTCTATCGCACGTCCGGGGACTCCCCCATCGTGGATGCCCTCATCGCCGCGGCCGAGGCGGGGAAGCAGGTCGTCGTCCTCGTCGAGATCAAGGCCCGGTTCGACGAGAGCGCCAACATCCGCTGGGCCCGCGAGCTGGAACGGGCCGGTTGCCACGTGGTCTACGGTCTCATCGGCCTGAAGACCCACTGCAAGACCTGCCTCGTGGTACGCCAGGAACACGGCGGCCTGCGCCGCTACTGCCATGTGGGTACCGGCAACTACAACCCCAAGACCGCTCGGCTCTACGAGGACCTCGGGCTGCTGACCGCCGACCCGGACGTGGGCGCGGATCTCACCGACCTGTTCAACGTCCTCACCGGCTACAGCCGGCAGACGGAGTACCGCTCGCTGCTGGTCGCCCCGCAGCACATGCGGGACGGCATCCTGCAGCGGATCGAAGCCGAGGCCCAGGCTGCCCGGGATGGCCGGGAATCCGGGATCCGCATCAAGGTCAACAGCCTCGTCGACGAGCAGGTGATCGACGCCCTGTATCACGCCTCCATCGCCGGGGTACCCGTGCACTGCCTGGTCCGCGGGATCTGCGCCCTACGGCCCGGAGTGCCGGGCCTGTCGGAGACGGTCCACGTGCGTTCGATCCTGGGGCGGTTCCTGGAGCACAGCCGGGTCCTCGAGTTCACCTCGTCCGGCGAGTTCTGGATCGGCAGTGCGGACATGATGCACCGCAATCTCGACCGTCGTATCGAGGCGCTCGTGCGCGTCCCGCACCCGGACCGGCGAGACACCCTGCGGCAGATGCTCGACCACGCGTTCTCCGACGAGGTGTCCGCCTGGGTGCTGCAGTCCGACGGCCACTGGGAACGACGCACGACCGGGCCGGACGACGTTCGCCTGTCGGACTACCAGCACGACCTGCTGGCCGACGCCATGCGGCGCGGGCACCGGTAAGCCCGGCGCCCGCACCGATGGTCAGTCGTTGCTCGCCGAGACGCTCGACTTGAACTCGGAGCCGGGCCGGAACTTTGGCACGACCGAGGCAGCGACGTGCACGGGCTCACCCGTCGCCGGGTTACGACCCGTGCGGGCGGCACGTTCCACCCGCTCGAACACGCCGAAGCCGGTGATGGTCACCTTCTCTCCGCTCGCGACGGCCTCCTGAATGGCGTCGAACACCGCGTCGACGGCCTTGGTGGCGTTCGACCGCCCGCCCTCGATCTGCTGGGCGATGCGGTCAACCAACTGGGACTTGTTCACAACAACCTCCGGACGCCCCCCGCGGGCGCGGGGTGGGGAGCAGATCGGGCATCACACTGCGCTGCACCGTAGGCATCTCCACTGTCGAGGGCAATTCCCGTGAGCGTGTCGCGTCACACAAACCCGCACGTCAACGGGTTCGCTCCGGTGGGCGACGGGATGCGTAGGGTCCGGCCGGCATAGCCCGTTCGGCAGATTCATTACGTTCAGTAGCGAGAATTGCCTTTCGGTTTGGGCGCAATGTCACCCTTTGGTAGCCGGATGCTCCCGGCCTCGCCGATACCACTCCGATGGGTAGCTGCCCGGACGCCAGCCGCGACAGTCGATTCATCCCCCTCGGAGACGATCAATTCCCCCCGATGCGCCCGCCACCCATCTCACCCTCCCGAATGTGAGATATGACACGCGCCACCGTGAACCCTCGGCCAGGACCGGATCCGACCCTGTCCCGGCGGATGGTGCGTACTCGGGAACCGGCGCACCCGGACACCGGTGACCGGGTGACAGCCCCGGGCGTTAGGCGGTGGTCGGCGACCAGGCGGGCCGGCCAGCCTCGAAAGAGGTGATCATCTCTTCGTGGCGAAGGGTCAGCCCGACGTCGTCGAGCCCCTCCATCAACCGCCAGCGGGTGAAATCGTCGAGGTCGAAGGTGGCCACCAGCCCCGCGCCCCGGACCTCGCGCGCAACGAGATCAACAGTGATCTCGATCGTGGGATCCGCCTCGACGGCGGACATGAGTGCCTCGACCGTCTCAGCCGGCAGCTGCACCGGCAACAGTCCGTTGCCGAGGGCGTTGCCGCGGAAGATGTCCGCGAACCGGGGCGAGAGCACGGCACGGAACCCATAGTCCTGCAGCGCCCAGACGGCGTGCTCCCGCGAGGAACCGGTGCCGAAGTCCGGGCCGGCCAGCAGGATCGACGCCGCGGCGTACACCGGGTTGTTCAGCACGAAGCCGTCGTCGGCGCGCCACTGCGCGAACAGGCCGGCGCCGAACCCCGTCCGCTCGATCCGCTTGAGCCACTCACTCGGAATGATCTGATCGGTATCGACGTCGCTGCGGCGCAGCGGCACCGCGCGCCCGGTGTGAATCGTGAACGCCTCCATCGCGGAAACGCTCCCCTCTCGAAGAAGTCGTGGATGAACGACGGTCGCCGTCGTGCGTGGACCGACGATCCACGCCGGGCGCGCTACAGATCCGCCGGAGCGGTCAGCCGACCGGTCACGGCGGTGGCCGCGGCGACCGCGGGCGAGACGAGATGGGTGCGCCCACCCGGCCCCTGCCGGCCTTCGAAGTTGCGGTTCGACGTCGAGGCACTGCGCTCGCCGGGCCGGAGCGTGTCGGGGTTCATGCCGAGGCACATCGAACAGCCGGCGCTGCGCCACTGCGCTCCCGCAGCCCGAAAGACCTCGTCGAGCCCCTCCGCCTCGGCCTGCGCCTTCACCGCCATGGAGCCGGGAACGACCAGGACCCGGACCCCCTCGCTCACCCGCCGGCCGCGCAGCACGTCGGCGGCGGCGCGCAGGTCGCTCAGGCGCCCGTTGGTGCACGATCCGATGAACACCGTGTCGACGGCGACGTCGGACAACGGGGTGCCGGGGGTGAGGCCCATGTAGGTCAGCGCTCGTTCGACCGAGGCCCGCGCGGCCGCGTCCGGGTAGTCGGCGGGCGCGGGAACCAGCGATCCGAGCGGTGCGGCCTGGCCCGGGTTGGTGCCCCAGGTGACGTAGGGCGTGAGGCTCACGGCATCGATCACGACCTCCCGGTCGAAGGCCGCGTCGGAGTCGGAGGCGAGGGTACGCCAGTAGGCCACCGCTTCCTCCCAGGCGGCACCGGTGGCGACATGCGGCCGCCCGGCGAGATACTCGAACGTGACGTCGTCGGGCGCGATCATCCCGGCGCGCGCGCCGGCCTCGATGGACATGTTGCAGACCGTCATCCGGCCCTCCATCGGCAGGGCCCGGATCGCCGCACCGCGGTACTCGATGACGTGGCCGGCACCACCGCCGGTGCCGATCCGCGCAATGATCGCCAGGATGAGATCCTTCGCGGTGACCCCGACGGGCAGGTCGCCTGCCACGGTGATCGCCGTCGTCTTCGGCCTGCGCTGCGGCAACGTCTGGGTCGCGAGGACGTGCTCGACCTGGCTGGTGCCGATCCCGAAAGCCAGCGCCCCGAACGCGCCATGGGTGGAGGTGTGGCTGTCACCGCAAACGATCGTCATGCCGGGCTGGGACAGCCCGAGCTGTGGGCCGACGACGTGCACGATGCCCTGGCCCGGGTCGTTCATCGGGTACAGCCGCACCCCAAACTCGGCGCAGTTCTTCCGCAGCGCCTCCACCTGAGCCGCCGAGATCGGATCGGCGATCGGCGCCAGCGTGTCGGTGGTGGGGACGTTGTGATCCTCGGTGGCGAGGGTCAGCTCCGGACGCCGCACGGGCCGCCCGGCCAGCCGCAGGGCCTCGAACGCCTGCGGCGAGGTGACCTCGTGAACCAGGTGCAGATCGATGTACAGCAGATCCGGTTCGCCGTCGGCGCGCCGCACCACGTGGGCGTCCCAGACCTTTTCCGCAAGTGTGCGCCCCATGGTCGACCCATTCTCCCCTCTTCTGGCGTGGCGATGAGCTTCCCTGCCCCACAGCCTGTTGTCTCATGATGTGGGATGACAGTATCAATGTGTGAAACAGCTTAGCGGAGTCGGAGTCCTGGACAAAGCAGCCCTCGTGCTGACCGCCGTCGAGGCGGGACCGGCGTCACTCGCTGATCTGGTGGCCCGAACCGGGCTCACCCGCGCGACGGCGCATCGGCTGGCACACGCTCTCGAGGTCCACCGCCTCCTTGGCCGGACCGCCGACGGCCGCTTCGTCCCCGGGCCGCGGCTCGCCGCCGGGACCCCGACCCCCCTGCCGTGGGACCTGCTGGATCGGGCCGGCCGGGTTCTCACCGAGCTTCGCGAGATGACCGGAGAAAGTGCCCAGCTCTATGTGCGGCGCAGGGCCCTGCGCCACTGCGTCGCCGCCTCCGAACGCGCCAGCGGCCTGCGCGACACCGTGCCCGTCGGCGCCACGCTCCCGATGACGGCGGGATCCGGCGCTCAGGTCCTCCTCGCCTTCGCGGCACATCCCGAGCCGGAACTGCTCGCCGGAGCCCTGTTCGACGAAGCCGTCCTCCGCCGGGTGCGCGATCGTGGCTGGGCGGAGAGCATCGGGGAACGCGAGAGGGGGTTGGCGTCCGTGTCCGCCCCGGTGCACGACGGCCCGGGAACAGTGATCGCGGCAGTGTCCCTGTCGGGGCCGGTGGAGCGGCTCACCCGGTCGCCGGGACGCCGGCACGGCGCGGCGGTCCTCGCCGCGGCGGCCCGGCTCTCGACACCGACCGTCGGCTGACACACCCACCCGCCTGCATCCACCCGCCACCAACCGCCGACCACCGGACGTCGGTCACCAACGGTGGACCGCCACAACTTTTCCTCGGCCACAAAACACGCGACCAGACCTTTTTCGTCGGCCGTTCTTGCCATTCGCCATTTTGAATCCCCCATTCGGACCCCACGCCCACGACTGCCCGGGCTACATCTGCCGGTGGCGGGCGGCGGCTCTACCGCGCAGGGGTATCCCCCGCCGCGCGGCTTCGCCGCCCTACGTCGTAGCCTGTTCGAGTCGTCCGTCTCGGATGATCGGAACAGTAGGCCGGATGACCCATGCGGGTATTGGCATCTAGTGCAAGCGATACAGCTCGCCCGCGCACTGGTGCGCTCGTCCGGATGACGCTCCGGGCTCCGCCCACGGGCCGCCGCCGCCCGCAGCGGCGCCGCCGTAGGCTCGGCCGCCCCGGGCGGCGCCAAAGAAGGGGACAACGCGCGGTGCGCAAACTGGGTTCGCGGTACGTGCTGCACGAGGTACTCGGGCAGGGTACGACCGGCCAGGTCTGGCGGGGCGCCGCCGTCTCGGACGGTGCTCCCGTGGCCATCAAGGTGCTGCGCCCCGAGCTCGCCGACGATCCCAAGATCGTGGAGCGATTCCTGCGTGAGTGGGACCTTCTGATCGACCTCGACAGCCCGGATCTCGTCGCCGTATGCGATCTGGTGAACGAACCCGATGTGCTCGCCATAGTCATGGATCTGGTTGACGGTCCCGACCTGCGGGCCCATCTGCGCGAGTTCGGGCCTCGGCCGGTGGAGGAGGCGGTCCGGCTCGTCGTCGGCACCCTGTGGGCGCTCGACAGCGTGCACGCCGCCGACGTCGTCCACCGGGACGTCAAACCCGAGAACATACTCATCGACACCTCCGATCCGGCTCATCCGATCGTGCGCCTGACCGACTTCGGGATCGCCCAGATGATCAATGGTTCGTCCCGGACCAGCACCACCGGACCGATCGGGACCCCGCTCTACATGGCCCCCGAGCTGAGCACGGGCGCGCCACCGACCCCGGCAGCGGACGTGTACTCGGCGGGAGTCGTGCTGTACGAGCTTCTCGCGGGTTCGCCGCCGTTCGACTCCCCCAACCCGGCCGAGCTCCTGCAGGCGCACCGCGAAAAACAGCCCCAGCCCATTCAGGGTGTGCCGGCGCCGGTGTGGGGTGTGCTGGCCGGAATGCTCGCCAAGTCCCCGAGGCAGCGGCCCGTGAGCGCCGCCGATGCGGCCGAGGACCTGGTCGAGGCGCTCGAGGCCAGCCGTTGGGGGACCGGCTACGCGTCCAGGCCAGGCAGCCATGCCGACCATGACAACCGAATCCAGCTCTCCGCACTCGCCGGCGCGTCCGCGGCCCGGGCCGACAATCATTCCCCCGCCACGGGAACGCAGCGCGTGGTGCGCTCCGCCGCCGTGGCCGCGGCGGCGGGCACGGGAGGCGTGGTCGGCGCATCCGCCGCGCCTGACTGGTCCGACCTGGAGCACACGCAGATCGCGGGCAGTCTGCTGACCACCGCCACGAAGACCGGTGGACGGGATGGCGGCGTCGAGCGCACCCGGATGGCCCCGGCCGCCGGCGGCCGGGGAGGGTGGGACGGTGACGCCCCGACCGGCATACAGCCGGCGCTGCGGATCCCGGCCCGCTCCGACGCTCCGGCCGCGGACACGAACACAGTCATGTCGGCGATCCCGGCGAACCACCAACCCGGCCCCCCGATCGGTGGGGCCGCGGCCGCCTCGCGGGCGGCCGCCGACCGGCGGCGGCGTAGCCGGATCGCGGCGGGTGCGGGCCTTGTCGTCGCCCTCGTCGCCGGTGCCGGCGCCTGGGCGCTCGCCTCCAGCGGGGGCACCGGCGCGGAACTGAGCGCGGACGGTCCCGCCGGGGTGTCCGCCGCGGCAGCCTCGGGCGGTTCCGGCTTCAGAACCAGCGGAGCCGCCGCTCCGGGCGTGGCCGTTGGGGTCAACCCGACGAGCCTCTCCGGGGGCGGGGCAACCCCGCGGCCCAGCGCGAAGGGATCTCCCTCCCCCGGCGCCGGTACGGCGGCTGCGGCTAGCCCCACAGGGGCCACGCCGACGAACAGCCCGACGGCGCGGAGCAGCCCGTCCCCGTCGCCCACCGACGACGGCACGGCGACCGTTCCCAACACCGAGGGCAGCTCGTTCACCACGGCGGAGAACACCCTGAGGTCGGCGGGCTTCACGCACCTCAGTAAGGCCTTCGGGTGTTACGGTGCCGGTGCGGTCGACACCGTCGCGCAGCAGTCCCCGAAGTCGGGAAAGATCGCCAAAACGACCACGATCAACCTGCAGGTCGAGGATTGCGCGCAGGTACCCGGCGTCATCGGAATGACCGAGTCGGACGCCAAGTGGCAGCTCAGCTTCGCCGGCTTCACCTCCACCGCGGTCAACGGGTCGTGCGCCAACGGCGAGACCACCAAGGTGTCGGCGTACTCCCCCACCGGACAGCGCCCACGCCATTCCACGACGGTGACGTTGACCCTGGCCTGCACCAAGCCCCCGGCGTCCGCCCCGGCCCCGACCCCGACATCGACGGCCAAGAACTGAACGCCTGACCATCGGGCCGCCGCCTGGGCAGGTCCCGGCGCCTTCCCGGCACGGGGATCAGTCCGGCACGGGGATCAGCCCGGCACGAGGAACGGTCTTCCCGCCCCGCTCAGCCGAGACGGTCCATGGGCAACGAGCGGATGTCGTCCCGGGGACCAGCGAGCGGCCCGCCGGTAAGCCGTGGCTTACCCGGCTCCTCGTCGACCCGGATACTGCGCGGCAGGGGCATCGGAACCGGCAGTTCCGCCTCAGGCTCCGGCGCGAGCGCCGCCAGGCTGGTCGCCGCCCACAGGTCCACCTCGACGATGATCTCGCCGTTCTCCGAGGACATCCGCAGCCGTCCCCCGTGTACCTCGACGAGGCGTCGCACGACGTAGAGCCCCATGCCGGCCCCGTCCGTGGGGCGGGTCGCCGTGCCGTCCCGCTGGGTGAACGGTTCGAAGAGCTGGCGGATGGTGTCGGGGTCGAGATCGGGCCCGGGATTACGGACGCGCAGGACGACCTCGTCGCCCACCCGGCCGGCTATGAGCCGTACCGGCGCTCCCGGCCAGGAGTGCACCAGGGCGTTGTCGACGAGGTTCGCGACCACCTGGATGAGGGCCTGTCGGGCCATCCGCACCGGCAGCTCCAGCGGAAGATCCACCGTCACGCTGCTCGGCGACCCGGTGTACGAGAGCGTGGCGAGCACGTGCCGGACGACCTCCGGCAGATCGGCGATGGTGGTCTCGTCCGTGCCGGTGGCCGTGGCGGCCGTGAGCATGTTCTCCAGCAGGCGGGAGAGGCGATCGGAGTAGTTCACCGCCGCATCGAGCAGATCGTCGAGCTGGGCGTCCGAGAGCCGGTCGCGACGGCGCTTGATGGTCAGCAGGTTTCCGCGGATACCGGTCAGTGGCGTGCGGAACTCGTGCGACACCGTCGCGACCAGGTCGCTGCGGATCCTGTCGGTCTCCTCCAACCGGGCCATCAGGCTCTGCTGACCCTCGTAGAGCTGCTGCCGGTAGTGCTCCACCCGGCGGCGGGACTGCTCGTTGTAGTGCCAGAAGACCATCTGTGCGCAGGCAAGAGCGAAGATGAAGCCGGCATGCAGGCCGGCCACCAGCCAGGCATTGTCCAGCAGCTCCCCGTCGGCCGAAATGATGTTGCCGATCGCCAGGTTGGCGACGAACACGAAGGCGATCGCCAGCAGATAGACGGTCCACTCCTCGTAGAGCGCGATCAATGCGACGACCACGAAGAAGTGAAAGTACATCGGGGTGAGGCCGCTCGAAAAATGGACGAGGACGACAGAACAGCACAGCAGCCCGAGGCTGGCGGCCAGGGCACGGACCCGGCGGCGGCCGGGCACCACCGCGGAGGCGAACAGCAGCGCCGGCAGACTGGCCGCCAGAAAGCCGTGCACGAGGCTCAGGTCGCGCCAGATCGCGTAACAGACGATGACCGGCAGGTGTATCGCCAGCACCAGGCACATCAACGTGTGACGGGCCGTCCAGTCCTCGATGGGCAGACCGCGGCCCTGGGGAAGCAGCGAGGTGATGCGCCGGGCGGCTCCCGGCAGGACGTCCACCTGCTCCGGTGCCGATCCCGGCGGGCGCAGCCGACCAGCATGGCGGGCGGCGCGCCCCACGTGCGCACTCCCATGCCGACGCCGTGCGCGTTCGGGTGCCGATGGACTGACGGTGGACATCCGCGCAAGTTTGTACCGATCCGGTGCTGGAGCACCATGGTTGTCAAGGGTGGTGTCGCATGGCGACAATGCCCAGGTTTGACTAGGCCATCTGCACCACCTGGTACCGGGCTCAACGGAGCATGGCGCGGACCTCGCCCTCCCCGCCAGGCTGTGGTCCGCGGGGTGGCCCCGAGACAGCCCCCCATGGAGGAGGACACCGTGCCCCCAGTGGCCCTGACAGCCCCAGTGGCCCTGACAGCCTCGACCGCTTCCGCGATCGCCCCGTCGACCGCGGGTCGGATCGGCCCGCCGCAGCCGGGTGCCACCGACGATCCCGCGCTGACCGCCGTCATGGCCCGGGTCGCGCGCCCCCAGCTACGCCTGGTGGCCTCGACCCCGGACACCGAGATCGAAGTGGTCCACGGCCGCGGAGGCCCAGCGTCCTGCGGCTGCCGCGCGTGCACGATGGCCCGCCACCCCGCGACCATGCTGCGGTTCGAGGTTATGCGGTAGGCCCGGATCGCGCCCGACATGACGATGGCCCCCGGAGAGGAATCCGAGGGCCATCGATGGTCCGTCTTGGTGCGAGGGCGTAGCTCTCGTCCTCTGCGAAGAATCGAAGATAAAACCGCTGTGTAGCCCCGACCGGATTCGAACCGGCGCTACCGCCTTGAGAGGGCGGCGTCCTGGGCCGCTAGACGACGGGGCCAAGACTCTGGTTCTTACTTACGCGCTTATGTGCGTGTCACACTGTACAGTATAGCGGCCAGTTTCGACCGAGCGGCAGATCTGATGCAGCTGGGGTACCAGGACTCGAACCTAGACTAACGGAGCCAGAATCCGTTGGGCTGCCAATTACCCCATACCCCATGGGCCCTGTTCGGGCGCTGCCTACTGTACCTCATGCAGACAGCACATCAGCGCGCCGGGGTGCCGATGCACGCCGGTCATCCCGTCACGTCCCGTGGCTGGGGCATCGGGAATGACCGGCAGCCACCCGACCGGCAGTCATCCGGCGGAGGATCGCGCCGCGGGCGCTAGCGAGCCGTTACCGGGTTGGTGAGCGTCCCGATGCCCTCGACGGTCACCGCCACCGTCTGCCCCGGTGACATCGGCCCCACGCCCGCGGGCGTTCCGGTCAGCAGCACGTCGCCGGGTAGCAGCGTCATGGCCGACGACATGTAGGCGATCAACGAGGGGACGTCGCGCAGCAGCAGGCCGGTTCGGGAGCTCTGGCGCAGTTCGCCGTCCAGGGTGGTGCGGATGGTCAGATCCGCCGGGTCGAGATCCGTCTCGATCCAGGGACCGAGGGGGCAGAAGGCGTCATGGCCCTTGGCCCGGGTCCACTGGCCGTCCGCCTTCTGCTGATCGCGAGCGGTCACGTCATTGGCGCAGGTATAGCCGAGCACCACTTCGAAGGCCCGTTCCACCGGGACGTCACGGCACAGCCGGCCGATGACGATCGCCAGCTCGCCCTCGAAGTCGACCCGCTCGCTGTCCGACGGAAGGGTGATCGGATCGCCCGGGCCGGCGACGCTGGTGGAGGGCTTGAGGAAGAGGATCGGACACTCGGGCGGGGTGTCACCGCCCATCTCCCAGACATGGTCGGCATAGTTCTTGCCCCCGCAGAGCACCTTGCTCGGCAGCACGGGAGCGAGCAGCCGCACGTCGCCGAGCCCCCGGCGGACGCCGGTGAAGGAGAACGGACCGAACGGATGCGGGGTGATGCCGGAGATCACGGCCGTACCCGCCTCGATCGACCCCTCCACGACCCCGAACCCAGGCTCCGAACCATCGGTAAACCTCGCAATACGCACCCCCAGACCGTACCGAGCCCGCGGAAGGAGCTGACCCGACCGGCCGGTGGGCGGCCCCGCCACACCGCGGGTATGACTCGTATGACCGACATGACCACGGCCGGGGCTGATCAAGTTCGCCAGAACGGTGACGAGTGACCGAGAATTAGGCTAGAACCCGCGCCTGGTCCACCAGCTGGTCCACCAGCGGATGGCAGCCACCCGCTCCCGCTGTCCCGTACTGACCAGATCCGACGCGGACGGCCGACATCACCGCGGAGCTGCCCGGCAAGTTACCCGGCAGAGGAAAGGGAAAGGAAAACGGTGAGCGAGACCGACACCACCCCCGTCTACGATGTCGGCGCACCCGAGCCGAAGCCGATCGACGAGGAACTGAGCGTCAAACTGCGCCACCTGGCCGAAGACGCGATCCTGCGGGGTAAACCCAACGGCGACGAGCGGTGCGACAACTGCCTGTACTACCTGGACGCCGACAAGGACATCACCTACTGCTGGCACCCGAAGCTACGCGTTCTGGTCGGCGGCGACTGGTGGTGCCAGTGGTGGGAGGAGATCCCGCAGGACTGACCCACGTAGCCGGCGGCCCGGCCCGCGGCGGCGGGCTGCTCCGCGGGCGGTACAACGGGAGCACCCACGCCCGGGCGGGGCCGCTCCCGGGGGTTGGGGCCCGGTGTCAGGCCGCGTCCGGGTCTGGGCGCTCTCCCTGCCGCCGCAGTCCGTAGTCGACGGCGTCCTCCAGGGCCGCCCAGGAGGCGGCGATGATGTTCTCGTCCACGCCGATCGTATCCCAGCACTCGCGGCCGTCACTGGTTCCCACCAGGACCCGGGTCACCGCGCCGGTCCCCTGCTTGCCGTCGAGGATCCGAACCTTGTAGTCCACCAGGTCCAGATCGGCCAACCCCGGATATGCCTTCTCCAGCGCGTTGCGCAGTGCCGTGTCGAGAGCGTTGACCGGTCCGTTCCCCTCCGCCGTCGCGACGTGGCGTTCGCCGTGCGAGGTGAGCTTCACCGTCGCCTCGCTGACCACCTCGCCGCCCGGGCGCTGCTCGACGATGACGCGCCAGGATTCGAGGGTGTAGAACCGCTGCCGGCCGGCCACCTCGTCGCGCAGCAGGAGTTCGAAGGAGGCCTCCGCGGCCTCGTAGACGTACCCGGCCGCCTCCCGCTCTTTGACCAGGTCCACCACCCGTCCGAGCGCCTCACGCTGGTTCGACAGGTCAAGGCCGAGCTCACGGCCCTTCAGTTCGATGGTCGCCCGACCGGCGAGCTCCGAGACCAGCATCCTCATGTCACTGCCCACGACCGCCGGGTCGATGTGCTGGTACAGGTCCGGATCGACCTTGACGGCGCTGGCGTGCAGGCCGGCCTTGTGCGCGAAGGCGCTGGCCCCGACGTACGGCCGGTGCGGGTCGGGCACGGAGTTGGTGACCTCGTCGATCGCGTGGGAGACCCGGACGAGCTCACGCAGCCGCCCGGGCGGCAGCACGGCCCGGTCCAACTTGGTCTCCAGACCCGCGATGACGCTCAGCAGGTTGGCGTTCCCGCACCGCTCGCCGTAGCCGTTTGCGGTGCCCTGCACGTGGGTGACGCCGGCCTCCACCGCCACCAGGGTGTTCGCGACCGCGCAGTCGGCGTCGTCGTGGCAGTGGATACCGAGCCGGGCGCCGGTCGTGGCGAGAACATCGGCGACGACCGCGCCGATCCGCGCCGGGAGCATGCCGCCGTTCGTGTCGCACAGCACGACGACCTCGGCACCGGCCTCGGCCGCAACGGAGACGACCTCAAGGGCGTAGGCGGGATGCACCCGATGGCCGTCGAAGAAGTGCTCGGCGTCGACGAAGACCCGCTTTCCCTCCGCGCGCAGATGCACGACGGTGTCCCGGATCATCGCGAGGTTCTCGGCCGGGGTGGTGCGCAGGGCACGTTCGACGTGGCGCAGATCCGACTTGGCGACCAGGCAGACCACCGAGGTCCCCGCGTCCCGAAGCGCCGCCACCTGGGGATCGTCCGCGGCGGCGCGGCCCGCCCGCCGGGTGGCCCCGAAGGCGGTCAGCACGGCGGTCGTCAGGTTCAGTTCGCCGCGCGCCCGGGTGAAGAACTCCGCGTCCTTCGGGTTCGATCCCGGCCAGCCGCCCTCGATGAAACCGACACCGAGATCGTCCAGGTGGCGGGCCACCGCGAGTTTGTCGCCGACCGAGAGCGACAACCCCTCCTGCTGGGTACCGTCCCGCAATGTCGTGTCATAGATGTGCAGGGAATCGGGATCGTATGGCCGCACGGGGCGCCCCTCCGCAAGGATCTTGGGCCGTTCCGCCCCGGCCGAGCCGAGCGGTCCGGACAACCTCCGGCACGCCGAACCGAGCAGAGTTCGGGAACCTGGGGCCGCCACGCGCCCGGCCCCAGGGGTCAGCGACCGAAGCGCGCGACGGAGACGGGTTCGCCGCCGGGTGACAAGCCTACGATGTAACAGGCCCGACATGTGACGGATGTGGCGTGCGCCACAGTGGAGGATCTCAGTCCCCCGCAAACCGGCGTAGCCGGTCGACCTGCAGGATCGTGATGGTCTGACCTTCCGAGAGGATCCAGGTCCTCCGCTCGAACTCGCGCAACGCCTGGTTCACCGACTGGCGGGAACCGCCGAGCAGCGAGGCGATCTCGGTCTGTGTGAGGCCGAGTTCGATCATTGGACGCCCCGCCTCCCGCATCCGCAGCAGGAGCAACTTGGCCACGCGTCGCGGCAGATCGAGGAAGACGAGGTCGGCATTCGCTCCGGTGAGGCGTCGCACGTGCGCCACCAGTGCTCGGATGAGCTGCTCGGCGACGGCCGGCCGTTCCCGCACGAGTTCCCAGACCGCGGTGCGGTCGAGAACCAGCGCAGTACTCGGTTCGAGCGCCTCGACGCCGGCGGACCGGGTACCCCCTTCGACGATGTTGAGTTCTCCCAGGGTTTCCCGTGGCCCGACAATGTTCAAAACGTGATCACGGCCGTCATCGGCCTTCGTGAGCACCTTCAACCGCCCGGAGGCGACCACCAGAAGAGTGTCGGCGGGCTTACCTTCCGTGAAGACAACCTGTCCACGCCGGAAACGTCGCGTGACGGCTCGCGTGGCGAGCCGCAACAGGTCCTCCTCCTGCAGTTCCTTCAGCAGCGTGGTCGCTCGGAGCAGGGCGACCGCCTCGTTGTCGTGCATGCGGTGACCGTAGCGCCGTCCGCCTGCCTCATGTTCCCCAGATACCCCGGACGACGGGATCGGATTCGGCGGCAGACCGCAAGCATCCCCGGCGTACGACACGGTAGACATCATACCGTAACATGATGACTACTCCAGCAACGTACCACGTCGCGCATGGAGAGGATTCCGGCTACGCCACCGCCCGAGGTCACGATAAGGTGCCGAAAACCGCCCCGCAGCATCGCGGCAGCCGCCTCGTCCAAGGACCACTCCGGATCCGCGAAGACGACATCGCGGGTGAGATGGTCGCCCGCGATCTCGACATCCGGATCCTGAGCCGCGGCGATCGATCGCAGAACGTCCCGTTCGGTCAGGATCCCGTAGCCCTCACTGTCCGCATCGTGGACGACCGCGGCACCCACCTTGCGCGCCGCCATCAGCCTCGCCGCCTGGCGAAGCGTGTGCCCCGGGCCGATCATGAGAACAAGGGAGCTCATAGCCTCCGAAACCCGCACGACGCCCTCCCGACGCTTGTGCATTCGTGAAAACTGCTACTCGCGACGGTAGGCCCTGCCGGCCATGTTGACCAGAGCACACGATGCTTCGGCGTGGGCATTATGTGAGCCCGGCCACGCGGGGCCGGGCTCACGACCCTGGCCGGGACGCGGGGCAACGCGCGAACGCCCGCGACGCCGGCCACGGCGTTATTGCTGGACGAACTCGTTCCACTCCTGGTATCGGTCCAGTTCCCCCCGGGTCGCGCGGTGGAAGATCTCCAGCAGCTCCCGGGTGACGGGGCCCGGCTTCCCGCTCCCGACCTGCCGGTCGTCCACCTCGACGATCGGCACGATCTCGGCCGCCGTGCCGGTGAAGAACGCCTCGTCAGCCAGATAGAGGTCGGTGCGCACGATGTGCTGCTCGATCACCTCGTACCCCTGATCGGCGGCGATCCTCATGATCGAGGCGCGGGTGATGCCACCGAGCGGACCATCCGTGAGGAGCGGAGTGATGACCTTGCGTCCGGAGACGATGAAGACGTTTTCCCCGGTGCCGTCGGCGATGTGGCCATTGGGGCTGGTCAGAATCGCCTCGTCGTAACCGGCCTTGACCGCCGCGACCTTCGCCAGGGACGAGTTGAGGTACTGCCCGGACGCCTTGGCCGCCGGCGGCGTGATGTTCGGGTCGTTCCGCTTCCAGGAGGAAATCATCGCGCGGACGCCGTTCTCCTCTGCCTCCTCGCCGAGGTAGGCGCCCCACGGCCACACCGCGATCATGACCTCGACAGGAGAAGGCAACGGATTGAGCCCCATCTCACCGTAACCGAGGTAGATCAGCGGCCGGATGTAGCAGGAGGCGATGTCGTTCACCGCGATGGTCTCCTTCGTCGCCGCGACGACCTGCTCCGGCGTGAAGGACGGCTCCATCACATAAATCTTGGCACTGCGGTAGAGACGGGCGATGTGGTCCGTCAGCCGGAACACGGCGGGCCCTTGGGCCGTCTCGTAGCAGCGGACGCCTTCGAACACACCCCACCCGTAGTGCAGGGTCGGGTTGAGCACGTGGATGCGGGCGTCGTCCCAGTCGACGAACTCTCCACTCATCCAGATCTTCGAGGTTGGGGTGATAGGCACGGCGACTCCAGGCCAAAGTACGACGAAGCGAACAGGAGATGACGAATCCGCCGATCTTCGCCGTGATGGGGCCCTGTCGGCTGCCGTCTTACCGGATCTACGGCTCCCGTAGAGAATAACCACGACGCACCTGGACCGGAAGGGCCCCCGCGGCGATCAACCATCCGGCCTCCACCGGTGGCGTGGCGGGGTGGCGCGAGGACCGGGGTGGCGAGGACTCAGCCCGCCGCCCGCGCGGCGAGGTCCTCGCCGCGTTCCCGGGTCGACAGCTGGGCCGCTCCCGCGGCGGCACGATCCGCCAGGGAGGATGCGACGGCGGCCTCGACCTTCGCCGCCTCCTCGGCGTGGCCGAGATGATCGAGCAGCATCGCCACCGAGGCGACGGTGGCCGTCGGGTCGGCGAGCTGCCTGCCGGCGATATCCGGGGCGCTGCCGTGCACGGGCTCGAACATGCTCGGGTGGGCACCGGAGGGATCGAGGTTGCCACTGGCGGCCAGGCCGATCCCGCCGGTGATGGCCGCGCCGATGTCGGTGATGATGTCGCCGAACATGTTGTCCGTCACGACGACGTCGAACCGGCCCGGATCGGTCACGAAGAACATCGAGGCCGCGTCCACGTGCTGGTAGTCGACGCGCACGTCGGGGAACTCGGGCGCCACCTCGGCCACGGTGCGCGACCACAGGTCGCCGGCCTTGGTCAGCACGTTGTTCTTGTGCACGAGAGTCAGATGGCGACGCTCGCGTCGATCGGCCCGCCGGAACGCGTCGCGCACGACGCGCTCGACGCCGTACCGGGTGTTGAGGCTCTCCTCGGTTGCCACCTCGTGAGGCGTCCCCTTCCGGAGCACACCCCCCGCGCCCGCGTACGGCCCCTCCGTGCCCTCCCGCACCACGATCATGTCGATAGCCGGATCGCCGGCCAGCGGCGAGCGGACTCCCGGGTAGAGCCGCACCGGCCGGAGATTGACGTGATGGTCGAATTCGAACCGCAGCCGCAGCAGCAGGCCACGCTCGAGGACACCGCTGGGCACGCCGGGATCACCGACCGCCCCGAGCAGGATCGCGTCGTGACCGCGCAGTTCCTCCAGCACCGAGTCGGGCAGCGTCTCCCCGGTCTCGTGCCAGCGCCGGGCACCCAGGTCGTATTCGGTCATGTCGACCTTGGGATGTACCGCGCGCAGCACCCGCAACCCCTCCGCCACCACCTCGGGGCCGATCCCGTCACCGCCGATCACTGCAAGCCTCATGGGCCGACTGTAGCGGCCGACCGCGGGTCCGCACGGGTCCGCTCACGACGGGCCACCGCCCCGGCGGCCGTCATCGTACTCCCGAACGGCCGCGAATCACCCCCGAATAACTGCGAACGGTAGCTATACCACTACCTCAGCCTAACCTCGCCTCCGGAACGCCACCCACACTTCCACATTCGATCACCTTGAGTAATCGTAGCGCACCACCTCGCCGAATAAAGTTCACCCCCGTTGTTGCTGGATTGATTTCCATCGGCCGACTCGGACTACTCGCACGCCTCGCGTCGGCACCCGAAAATCCTGGCGAGCAATGACCGTTTTGGCGACGGATCAACGATGAACGACGCCTCCGGCGCCCAGAAACCGCCGATCTTGCGCCGGGGGCACGGGAAGGACGATGAACGGCAATCCGACCGCCACCCGCTGGTCGCACAAAAGAGCGCAGGATTCACAACTCCGGACGGTACTCGCACCCGGCATCGCGGCCGGATGGTAAGAAAATCACTTACAGGACAGGTGCGACGTGCTTCGATGCGAGGGGGGTGCACGGCGCATGATTACTCGGCAGCGGATTCCCGCGGGACCTCCGTCCAGCGACCGCCCCGATGTCGGCGACGCGGCTGTTTCGCCCGGTGGCGCGGCCGAGGGCAGGACGCTGCCCGCAGCCGGTGGGGCGGGCCCCCGGGCGGTCGAAGAACAGCGACGGGGGTGGGACGCGTGGCGACGACCGGCCCGACCTACGCCGGGTTCTCGCCGATCCCGACGAACCCGTGCTGTTCTTCCAGCCGATCGTGGATCTGCAACGGGGGGTCATCGCGGGGTATGAGGCGCTCGCACGCTTCCACAGCCACCCGGCCCACCCGCCCGACCTCGTCTTCGCCGAGGCGGACCGGCTCGGGCTCGCGGCCCAGTTGGAGGCCCGTGTCCTCGCCGCCGCGCTGGAGGCGCGTGACCGGCTTCCCGACCGCTGCTTCCTCGCGGTCAACGTCCTGCCCCATCTGCTCACCACACCAGAAGTCACGGCAGTCTGGCAGCGCGCGGACCTGCGGCGCCTGGTCCTAGAACTCAACGAGGCGGTCGACCTCGACACCACCACCGGCCTGACGACCACCGCGGGCGCACTGCGCAACCTCGGTGCGTTCGTGGCGATGGACGACGTCGGCTCGGGCTACGCCGGGTTGCAGCAGCTGGCGCGAATCCGCCCCGACTTCGTCAAGCTGGACCGCTCGCTCGTGGTCAACGTGGACGACGACCAAGTCAAGATCGCCCTTACCGAGCTGGTCGGCACCTTCGCCAGCCGGCTCAACGCCTGGGTCATCGCGGAGGGGGTCGAGCGGTTCGACGAGCTCGGCATGCTGGTCGCGCTGGGGGTTCCGCTCGGCCAGGGATTCCTGCTCGGGCGTCCCTCCCGGGACTGGCAGCAGCTCGACCCAACCGTGGCTCGGCGTATCCACCAATTCTCGGAACGCAGCAACCACGCCGCGAGCATCGAGAGCCTGATGGAACAGGTCACGATCAGCATAGGTGAATCCGGTCGGTGCGCCATGTCCGCGGACTGTCCGTCCTGTCCCATGAGCGCCGCCCGGAACCGGGACGGTCTCGCGGCCGGCGATGATTCGGCCGGACCGGACGGTGACCGGGCGCCTCGAGCCACCATCATCGTCTCCAACCGATGCCGACCGGTCGCCCTGCATCTGTCCGGCGGCCCGGGCGGCGGCACGGAACCGCGCCGTGTTCCCACGACGCTTTTCGCGCGGCCCGAGGAGCCGGTGACCGAGGTCGCGCGTCGAGCCATGACGGCTCTTCGAAGTTAAGCGGGTTTGAGGCATCTGCGGGCTCGGCGGGTGGTTGCGCAGCGTGTTCGTAGC